>NZ_WQGG01000015.1:0-124772 GCF_013034565.1 Ruegeria sp. HKCCA5491 | reverse complement strand
ACAACGTCCGACCCTCAACCTCACCGCTCACAGCTACGCCATTCACAGTCATCGAAATCTTCATCAGATTTTCCTCCCTGTAATACTCAGCTCAACCACCGATCAGGCGCTTGAGCCATCCTTTCTTCTCTTCGGTTTGCGCGTCAGCTTGAGCAGGCTCAGGCGTGGCCGCGGGTTGCGGCGCAGCGTCTGCTGTTTCGAGCTGAGGCTCTTCTTCAACCACATTCTGGAAGTTCTCAAAGAACTGGTCGGCCATTTTCTTGGCCACGCCGTCGATGACCCGCCCACCTAACTGGGCAAGCTTTCCACCCACACGCGCATCGACATTGTAAGACAGCAACGTGCCTTCCGGCACGTCGGACAGAGTGACGTCTGCGGCGCCCTTGGCAAAACCGGCGGCCCCTCCTTTGCCTTCACCCGACAACTTGACGCTTTCCTGATTGACCATGTCAGACAGGGTCACTTCACCCTTGAAAGTCGCCTTTACCGGGCCGACTTTCTGTACCACCGTAGCGGCAAAGCCATCCTCTGCCGTTCCCGACATTTCTTTGCAGCCGGGGACACATTCTTTCAGAACATCGGCTGACAACAAAGATTCCCAGACCTTGGAACGTGGTGCCGCGATGACGCGACTGTCATGAAGTTCCATGTCATTCCCTCCAGTATTTTTCGTTAAGTTAAGCGGTGATCCACTTGGTGCCTATAAGACCTTGGGTGTAGTCACCGAAGTTTCGGTGGCGAATGCGTCAGGCCGTGCGCCGCAAAAATCTGCTTGATCCGGCCATCCTGAAGCGCCGCATAAATCGCGTCATCCACTGCGTAGCTGAGACCGCGATAAGCGAAGTGAACTGCCACGCCGCTGGTCCAGGTGCTGACCGCAAAGCCGGGCAGGGGCGGGGTGTGAACATCCAATTCGGGTGTCAAACCAGCCTCAAGCTGGGCGCGTGGTCCCATGGCCGCCATGGTTTCGCCTGCTGCCAATGCCTCCATCGCAAGACCTGCTGTTGGAAAGCGGCGCACATTCTGCGCAAGCTGACCGCCCGGAAAGGCCGATAGAAAGAAATCGGCAATCGAGTCATTTTCGACCGCGACTGTGTCAAAACGGAAATAGGCAGGGACCGGCGGGTCATCAGGATACGCATCCTTGCGATAGGCGATGGCTATTTCTTCGTCGTGATACTGACCGGTGAACACAACCTGTTCCACGCGGCAGGCAAATTCGCTGTCGTAAGGAATGTGCAGCATCACATTAGCCACGCGCCCGTTGATCAGGGGACCTTTCCAGATCCAGTTGCGTAGATCGGCCTCAAGGTTTTCCCCGGCGGCGACTAGATTGAACCTGGCCTCGACCCCCAAGTCATCGGCAATCAGTTTGCCGATATCAATATCAACGCCCTGTATCTGGCCGTCTTTCTCAAAGGACCAAGGCGCAAAGTCTTCGTAAGCTGCGAACTCGATATATCCGCGCTCGACAATCGTATCGAGATCGGCCCCGACAATGTCCCGGCTTGCATTCTGAGGTTTAGGTTGGGGCACATGATCTTCACACCTGGCCGATACCGTTCCGGCGGAAAGGGTTGCGGCCAACAGGGAGAAAACGAAAAGGTGTTTGATCATGTGCCCACTTTGCTGCGCTATTGCGCGGCAGACAATCCGATAGTCAATTGTTCGGCAGCTTCGGCAAAATCCGGGTTTTCGCCCGAGATCAGAACCGCAGCCCGCAAAGCGACGCTGTCAGCGACCGGAGCACCCGAACCCGTTTCGATCGTTTCAGCGATCTCATTGAGTTCGGACTTCAACGCCTCTGCGTCGCCTTCTCCGCCACCTGCCATATTGGTGAGAGTGTCGCGGATTTCCTTCAGGCGCTCGGCGTGATCTTCCAGCGCGCCGTCGTCGGGGCGCGTTTCAATATAAGTCCGTATGGCCCAGGCTGCTTTCTGCCCCAGTAGTTCACCGAACGCGGGCATCTTTGTGATCCCGTTTTGGGTGTAACCGTCGCGGAAGCGTTCGACGTACCATTCGTCACCGTATTCTTCGGCCTCCAGATAGCGCAGATCAGGGGCCAGACCGCCGGAAACCACTCCAAGACCGTGACAGCGCGCACAGTTCTGATTGTATCCGGAATCACCGATTGCGATCGCCGCTTGCCACACCTCTTCTCCCTTGTCGCGGTAAGGGTTTTCGATCAGCCATTCGTCACCCACCTCGGGCAGGGCGTCGGTGTTGACGGGTTGCGGGGCGACATCGCCATGAGCCAGTGCCATGCCCCCAGCGGCGACGGCGCCCAGAACGGCACTAAAGAAAACTAGACGCATCCTATCCTCCTTTACGATGCTTTTCCCGGTCATAGCGCAGCGGGAATCAGCGGGAAATTCGACCTTGGTTGCAGATCAGGCCAATGTTGCGACTAAGGTCCAATGGTACCGAGGCAAATCGGCGTTTTTTATTTGAACTGCCTGGGAGGAGGCATGGTAATGAAGACTTGTCTGAGTCTTGTCGCGGCATTGATAATGTTGCCGGGCGCGGTTTTGGCCGAGATTGCAATCTCGGTTACTTACCTGCAGCTTCAAGTTCCGCGCCCGCCGGTTTTGTCAAACCTCGACCCGCTGCCTGACGATCTGGGTATGGCCGGTGCTGAACTGGGCTTGGCTGACAATCTGACAACAGCGAAGTTTCTCGGCCATAAGTATGAACTTACAGTCGTGGCCGTGCCTGAAGGCGAAGACTGGCTGGGTGCCGCGCGGACTGCACTGAATGAAACACCTTTTGTGATTCTGGATGCGCCTGCGCAGGCGCAAATGGATGTCGCGGATTTGCCCGAAGCGTCATCGGCCATATTATTCAACGCTTCTGCACCGGATGTGTTGATCAGAGAGGAGGAGTGCCGCGCAAATCTATTGCACACGCTGCCTTCTGACGTGATGCGAACCGATGCATTGGCGCAATTTCTGGTAAAGCGCCGATGGGACGATCTGGCTTTGATTACAGGTGAACATCCTGGTGATCTGGACTTTGCGGCCGCTTTAAAGCGATCATTGCAGAAGTTCCGCCTTGAGCTGAAGGCGGAAAAAACGTGGGCTTTTGATGCCGACCTTCGGCGTAATGCGTCGCAAGAAGTGCCCCTGTTTACGCAGGATTTCGGTGATTATGACGTATTGCTGGTTGCCGATGAGCTGAACGATTTTGGCCGTTATATTCCGTTTAACACGTGGGAACCCAGACCAGTTGCTGGTTCCGAAGGGCTGAAGCCAGTGACGTGGTCACGCGTGGTCGAGCAATGGGGCGCGGTCCAGATGCAGAACAGATTTGTTGATCAATCGGGACGGTCAATGATGCCCAAGGACTATGCCGCATGGGCGGCGTTCCGGTCCCTGGGAGAGGCGATAACGCGTACCAACTCGACTGATCCCGCTGTTTTGCGGTCATATTTGTTGTCGGATGACTTTGAATTGGCGGGTTTCAAGGGACGCCCGATGAACTTTCGGGCATGGAATGGTCAGTTGCGCCAACCCATCCCCCTGGTGACGGATCGCGCCGTGGTTGCAATGGCGCCGCTCGCGGGGTTCCTTCACCAGCGCACCGAACTAGACACGCTGGGAATCGATCAGGGCGAAAGCCAGTGCCAGGCGTTTAAGGAGTAAATTCTATGAGACTGACTGCAATTGCCGCCGCACTAACCATCTGCACCCCTGTTGCAGCGGATGAGATCTGGATCAGCAACGAGAAGGACGACACGCTCAGTGTTATTGATATCGACACGCTTGAGGTAATTCGCACCATCGAAACCGGAGAGCGTCCGCGGGGGATTACGTTCTCCAAGGATTTTTCGGTTTTGTACATCTGCGCCTCTGACAGTGATGCAGTACAGGTCATGGATCCGGAAACCGGTGAAATATTGCACGACCTGCCCTCGGGTGAGGACCCGGAACAGTTTGTACTGCATCCGAACGACCGTCATCTTTACATCGCAAACGAAGATGACGCGATTACAACGGTTGTCGATACGGAATCCCGTGAGGTCATTGCACAGATTGATGTAGGGATTGAGCCCGAAGGAATGGCAGTGTCACCGGACGGGAAGATCGCAATTACCACCTCGGAAACGACCAATATGGCCCATTGGATTGACACCGAAACGCAGGAGCTTTTCGCCAATACTCTGGTTGATTCACGCCCCCGCCACGCGGAATTCGTCAAGGACGGAACCGAGCTGTGGGTGAGTTCAGAGATTGGCGGCACTATCACCGTGTTTGACGTCGAAACCCAAACCGAAAAAGCCAAGATCAAATTCGAGGTTGAAGGTGTCCACCCGGACCGCGTTCAACCCGTGGGGTTTGAATTGTCCGAAGGTGATGAAACGGCTTTTGTCGCGCTGGGGCCGTCAAACCATGTCGCGGCTGTTAATGCCGAAACTTATGAAGTCGAGGATTACATCCTTGTCGGCCGCCGTGTCTGGCACATGGACTTCAATGCCGACAAGTCGCTGTTGTTCACAACGAATGGTGTGTCAGGGGATGTAACAGTGATCGATGTCGCCAAGCGCGAGCCTGTCAAAACGATCAAGGTTGGTCGGTTCCCGTGGGGCGCTGCTTTCCGCCCAACCAACTGAACAATTGTAGGAGAAATTGAAATGAAGCGACTGGTACATGTGGCAGCCCTGCTTGCTTTGGCGTTGCCGACAACAGCCTTGGCCGACAATGAAGATGACGATAACGGCTTTGGTCTTGCCGGTTTGCTTTCGGCAAAGAACAAGGAAGACCTGCCACCAATTATCTTGTCGGCCGGGGAACCTTTGGCAGACGCCCCTTGGGAGCTGAAATCAGGCACCTATTACGAGTTTGAAATTCAAGGCGACGGCAGTCAGGAACTGGCTATTGTCGGGCCCGAGTTCTTTAGGGCAATCTGGGTCGACGAAATCGTGGTCGAGGGGCTTGAGATCCGACCGCTTGGTGTTGATTCAATCGAGTTTGACGAAGCCGGTGAGATGGAAATAGGTTTTGTCGCTATCAAACCTGGCAGCTACTATCTGAAAGTGCCGGGCAGCACCGGCGAAACACAGAGGTTGGAGATTACCATTAAGTGACGGGGCTTTCGGTCCGAAATGTCAGCTACGCCTATGGCGAAAAGCACGCTTTGGATGATGTGAGCTTTCACGTTCCCCTAGGCGCGTTTTGTGCGTTACTGGGGCCAAACGGTGCTGGGAAATCAACCTTGTTTTCCCTTTTGACGCGTTTGATGACCACAAGTGGCGGGATGATCGAGATTGCGGGTTTCGACATTTCGAAACACCCGCGTCAAGCTTTGGCTCAGGTTGGTGTAGTCTTTCAGCAGCCCACTCTGGATTTGGATCTGACCGTCCGCCGAAACCTCAGCTATTTTGCGGCTCTTCATGGGTTATCAGGCCGAGAAGCCGAAAGCCGTATCGAAGCCGCGTTAGAGCGACTGGACATGGCAGAACGCATTGGGGAACGTGCGCGCGATCTTAACGGGGGGCACCGCCGAAGGCTGGAAATCGCCCGGTGCCTGATCCATTCGCCATCCGTTTTGTTGTTGGACGAGCCAACTGTCGGGTTGGATGCTGCCGCCCGAACCGCGATCACCAAACACGTTCATGATCTGTCCGCGCAGGAAGGCATGACCGTATTATGGGCCACGCATCTGACAGATGAGATTTCCACGGATGATCAGGTCGCCATCCTTCACAAAGGACGCCTTTTGCAACAGGGTTCAAGCCAAGAAATTACGAATGGCGCGCCTTTGAAGGACGTTTTCTTGTCGATGACTGGGGCCGTGGCATGAAGGCTGGCTTGATCGCACTTTGGGCAATCCTGTTGCGCGAGGCCTTGCGTTTTGTTCGACAGCGCAGCCGGTTCATCGCAGCATTGATACGCCCATTGGTCTGGCTGATTGTTTTTGCCGCCG
Organism: Ruegeria sp. HKCCA5491; assembly: GCF_013034565.1. Classification (NCBI taxonomy): domain Bacteria; kingdom Pseudomonadati; phylum Pseudomonadota; class Alphaproteobacteria; order Rhodobacterales; family Roseobacteraceae; genus Ruegeria; species Ruegeria sp. HKCCA5491. The sequence continues at coordinate 118,850 of NZ_WQGG01000015.1, read as the reverse complement.
GGTTTCGCGCGGCTTTGGGGCTTTCGATCACGCCGCCGTATCAGACCTACATCACCTACGAGATTTACATCGTGCCGGGCTTGTGCGGGATGATCCTGCTGTTCAACGGGATGCAAAGCTCTCTGAGTCTTGTTTACGACCGCGAAATGGGTTCGATGCGTTTGCTTTTGACCAGCCCGTTGCCGCGATGGTGGTTGTTGTTCTGCCGGTTGCTTGCCAGCACGACGATTTCGATCTTGCAGGTCTATACTTTTCTGGCGGTGGCCGCGATCTATGGAATCGACATGCCGTGGAATGGATACATCTATGCCTTTCCGGCTTTGATTGTCGGAGGGCTGATGCTGGGTGCCCTTGGGTTGGCCCTATCTTCGGCAATCCGGCAGCTTGAGAATTTTGCGGGGGTGATGAACTTTGTCATCTTTCCGATGTTTTTCCTGTCTTCCGCTCTCTATCCGCTATGGAAAATGGCTGAAAGTTCAGCTTTGCTTAGGGATATCTGTGCCCTCAACCCTTTCACCCATGCCGTTGAACTGATCAGATTTGCGCTTTACGGACAATTCAATGCCACCGCATTTGCCTGGACTGTACTTGCTGGGCTTGTGTTTCTGGGTCTGGCGCTGTGGGGCTATGACCCATCTCGCGGAATGAAGCGCAAGGCTGGCTGACGTTTTCTACGACCACAACACAAGTGAAATGACCTTTGGGATGCGCTATAGTGCCCGGCAATCGGAGGGTTCTGTCATGATCCGTATCACAATTGCTTTGCTGTTTCTGGGCGCGGCCGCCTCGGCCCAGACGGTCGAGGATGAGTTCGGCACGCTAAACCCGCAGGACACGGGCTTTGGTCGGGTCATGAGCAATATTGACAATGGCGTCACCGATATGACGACCTGCGCAACCGGCTATTACATCACCAAATCCGGCCGTCACGAGATGGCGCGCAAGCTGTTCGAAAGCTGCGCTAATGCCGGGTATACCAGCGCGATGACTTGGATGGGGCAGTTGGACAATAACGGGCTGGGTGGTCCTTACGACCCGGACGCTGCGGCAGCTTGGGACAAACGAGCCGCTGACTTGGGCGATCCCGTTGGCAAGTTCAACTACGGGCTGAATCTTTTGCGGGGTCACGGTGTCGCAAAAAACCCCGAATTGGGCCGCGCTTACGTGGATGAGGCTGCGGAAGACGGTTTGAAAATAGCGAAGCGCCTTCAGAATTCGGGCTATGATCCGAACGAAGTTACCCCCGACGCAGACGAGTGGAAATACGCACCGCTATTCTAAGTATGTTTTTGTTTAATATATTGAATTTAAAGAAAACACAGAAATGTAACCCCGGAGAGGCCTGATTCAAGCTTTTCCAGATAGACATTTGCCCCATGAGAAAAGTTTTGAGCCTGTTGAAATCCACAAAACGCGCCCTACGACCATTGTGCAATTTCACCAAAGCGCCTGCCCGAGAATAATACCTTCGCCAGCAATCCCGATTTGTCGGAGATTCGGCGCTGAGGAAAGACATAAGTCTAGGGAGGACACCGATGAACCGGTTTATCATGGCCGCCGCCGCAAGCATTATCGCAACCGGCGCAGCCTATGCAGAAGTTACCGAAGACGATCTGGCCAATGATCAAACGATCACCACTCAGGTTGTAACCAACGGCATGGGCCGTCATTTGCAGCGTTACAGCCCGCTGGACACCTTGAACAAGGATAACGTCAAGAACCTGCTTCCGGCCTGGGCCTTCAGCCTCGGCGGCGAAAAGCAGCGCGGCCAAGAGACACAGCCGCTGATCTATGACGGGATGATGTATATCACCGGGTCATACTCGCGCCTTTATGCGATTGATCTGCAGACCGGCAAAGAGGTCTGGCAATACGACGCCCGCCTGCCCGAAGGCATTCTGCCCTGCTGCGACGTGGTCAACCGGGGTGCTGCCATCTATGACGACAAGGTCATTTTCGGCACGCTGGACGCGCGGATTGTGGCGCTGAACAAAGACACGGGCGATGTGGTCTGGCGCGACAAGATCGCAGACTACAAAGCGGGCTATTCCTATACGGCGGCTCCGCTGATCGTGGACGGGCTGGTCATCACCGGCAACTCGGGTGGTGAGTTCGGCATCGTTGGCGCGGTTCAGGCGCGGGACGTCAATACCGGCGATCTGGTTTGGGAACGTCCAGTGATCGAAGGTCACATGGGCACGCTGAACGGCGAAGAAAGCACCATGACCGGTGAGCTGAACGCGACATGGCCCGGCGACATGTGGAAGACCGGTGGCGGCGCGACCTGGCTGGGCGGATCTTATGACGCGGATACCGATACGCTGGTCTTTGGCGCAGGCAACCCGGCCCCGTGGAATAGCTGGCTGCGCGATGCAGGTACACCGACCGAGGGCAACAAGGGTGACAACCTCTATGCTGCCAGCCGCATCGGGATCGACCCGAAAACCGGCGACATCAAATGGCATTTCCAGACCACCCCGCGCGAGGGTTGGGACTATGACGGCGTGAACGAGGTCGTCGCCTATACAGACCGTGAGGGGAACAAGCGCTATGCCACCGCCGACCGGAACGGGTATTTCTATGTCCTGAACCGTGAAGACGGCGCTTTTGTTTCGGCCACGCCATTCGTCAAGGACATCACCTGGTCAGCGGGCGTGGATGAAACCGGTCGTCCGATCTTTGTCGAAGAAAACCGCCCCGGTGATCCTGCCTCGGCTGCGGACGGCAAGAAGGGTGAGGTGATCTTTGCCTCGCCATCCTTCTTGGGCGGCAAGAACTGGATGCCGATGGCGTTCTCGCAGAATACCGGCAATTTCTATGTGCCTTCGAACGAATGGGGCATGGATATCTGGAACGAGCCGATCACCTACAAGAAAGGCGCTGCCTATCTGGGTGCGGGTTTTACCATCAAGCCGAACTATGAAGATCACATCGGCTCGCTCAAGGCGATCGACCCCGATACCGGCGAGTGGAAGTGGGAATACAAGAACGACGCTCCGCTGTGGTCTGGTGTGATGACCACTGCTGGCGGGCTTGTGTTCTTCGGCACCCCCGAAGGCGAGTTCATTGCGCTGGATGACGAAACCGGCGAGAAGCTGTGGTCGTTCCAGACCGGGTCCGGCATCGTTGGCCAGCCAGTGACTTGGGAACAGGACGGAGAGCAGTATGTCTCAATCATTTCCGGTTGGGGCGGCGCGGTTCCACTGTGGGGCGGCGAGGTGGCCAAGAAGGTCAACTATCTGAACCAGGGTGGTACCTTGTGGACCTTCAAACTGCCTAAAGAACTGGCGTCGGCGAACTGATCCGAAACCAGATGTATTCTGAACGCGCGCCTGATCCGGGCGCGCGTTTTTTTATTACGACCTTCCGCCAGTAGGCGACCTTCCTTTCAGTTGCTAGGATTTGCTAAATTGGGTCAACTTTTTGCAAAGGCCATTTCCTATGCTTGCAAGTACCGCTGGACAGAGTGATTTCGAAATCGTTTTGATCATCGATGATCACCCTTTGTTTTGCGATGCACTCTCGATGACATTGCAAAGCGTCGCACATATCGGTGAAGTGCATACAGCCGACCGGCTTGAACAAGCTTTGGAGCTTGTCAAAGGTGGATTAAAGCCGGATGCGGTTTTGCTTGACTTGAACTTGCCAGATGTTGACGGGTTAGACGGCTTAATTCGTCTAAAGGCGGTGGCGAATGCGCCTGTAATCGTCGTATCGTCAATGACCGACAACAGGGTGATCAGCCAAGTGATTCACGCCGGCGCGTCGGGTTACGTTCCGAAACACAGCCAGCGGGATGTCTTCCGCACCGCGTTCGAAACCGTGCACGCAGGTAATGTGTTTCTGCCCGAAGGATGTGTGCTGATCAATCCGGACGACGAGAATGAACAAAGCGACGCCGTTGGTCGTCTGGCTACGTTAACCAATCAGCAATCGCGTATCCTTCAACTGATCTGTGAGGGTAAGTTGAACAAGCAGATTGCCTATGACCTTTCCATAGCTGAAACGACCGTCAAGGCGCATGTTACTGCAATCATGCGGAAATTGGGTGTTCAAAGCCGAACCCAGGCGGTTCTGATTGCCAAGAAAGCGTCTTTTGCCAGCGTCTTGCAAGAGCAGGGCTAACTTAATATCTTCAAATCTCGTCGTGCTTTAGGGAGGAGGCCCGATGGATCAAGCAGTCGGGTGGGCCGAGACCCATACCCGTGAGCCAGGCATCGTGAAGACGGCATTTGCGCACTATGATGCGGATGATGCGATTACTCAGCTTGCGTCTGCGCTCGGGGGAAGCGAGCACGCGCTTGTTGTTCTGTTTGTGACTTCAAAAGCAGATGCAGCGTCCGTAATTGCCGAAGCTGCTTCGGCCTTTGCGCCTGCGCCTGTGATTGGTTGCACAACTGCAGGCGAGTTGGCCGGGCAGGGCTATACGGAAGAACAGATTGTTGCGATTGGCTTGCCTGCGTCTCATTTCGCGGTTCGAACGATCCTGGTGCCGGATCTCAACGATTTTTCCGCTCAGGACATCATTCATGAGATGATCCGAAACAGAAATGAGATGACGGAAGCAGACCCCGACTGGCATCACGAATTCACATTTTTGCTGATCGACGGATTATCGACCAAGGAAGATGCCCTGACCTCTGAGTTGGCTGTGGGTTTGGGGCCGGTGCCGTTGTTTGGCGGGTCGGCCGGGGATGGGACGCAATTTGGTAACACATTCGTTCTGCAGGACGGCCTTGCGCGTGAAAATGCGGCTGTTCTGACCCAGGTGCGGACAAGCTGTCCGATCAAGGTATTCAAGACGGATCACCTTGTGCCCACGTCACAGCGCATGGTGGTCACCGATGCGGACCCTGCCAATCGGATCGTTCGTGAAATCAACGCGGAACCGGCTGCCCGTGAATATGCAAGAATATTGGGAAAAGACCCTGAGCAGTTGAATACTTTTACGTTCGCCGCACATCCCGTTGTTGTTCAGATTGGCGGCCAGCATCATGTGCGCGCCATTCAGCGCGTTGATGAAAACGGTGATCTCGTGTTCTTTTCAGCGATCGATGAGGGGCTTGTTCTGACGATGGCCGAGCCTATGAATATGGCAACCCATCTCGAGCAGGAGCTTGCGGCATTGACGCAACAAGAACAGCCCGATGCGATACTTGGGTGTGACTGCCTTCTGCGCAGGCTTGAGGCGCAGGAAAAACAGATGACGGGCAATTTGTCCAAAATTTTGTCTGACAATCGTGTGGTCGGATTTTCCACCTATGGCGAACAATTCAATTCGATTCACGTAAACCAGACCCTGACCGGAGTGGCCATTTACCCCCCGGAAGATGCGCAGCATGATTGAAACCCTGATTAATCCTCAGGATCCGTTGGATCTTCAGAACGAAAAGCTTCTTAAGATAGCAGCCGCCTTGATGCGGCGGGTCGAGGAATCGACCGATGCTAGCGGCGCCGCCTACGCGCAGTTTCAGCGCGCTGCAACGCTTGAACAGGAAGTCCGGGCGCGTACGTTGGATTTGGAGCGCGCTCTGGAGTTGTTGAACGATTCCAATGCGCGGCTTGCGCAGGCTAACCAGGAAACTGAAGCCGCACGGGCTGATCTGGCCAATGCAATCGAAACCGTTCAGGAAGGGTTCGCGCTGTTCAACCTGGACGAGGAACTTGTTCTGTGTAACAGCCGTTTCGGTATGCATATGCCCGACATTCAGGGTCATTTGGTGCCTGGCCTTCATTTCACTCAGTATGTCGAACTGGCGAGCCAGTCCAAATTTCTGTCATTGCCCGAAGCGGTTTCGCCACAGGATTGGGTTCAGCGGCGCATGACGCGCCACGCCGATGACCACGTCGTCTTTAACGTACGCCTGAACGGCAACCGTTGGACGCAGATTTCCGAGCATCGGACGCCTGACGGTGGAACCGTTATTTTGCAGACCGACGTCACGGATATCATGCGGATCGAGCGGCAGGAGAGGGACCGGATACTGGACGACAAGGCCAGTCTGATCCGAGCAACGCTGGAGCATATTGATCAGGGCGTCTGTATATTTGACAGCAAGTTACGCCTGATCGGGTGGAACAACCGTGCCAGTGAATTGCTGGCCATACCCAACGCCCAGTTCCAGATGGGTGCGCAGTTCAAAACTCTGTTTGACCGGTTGAGTGCGACGATCAGATTCGCAGACGGAGTCAGCGCCACCGATCTTATGGCTTGGGTGAACCGCGAGACGGAACGACCACCCCTGAAATTCCAGATGCATTCGGGGCGTTTCAAAATCCTGTCCGTATTTGCGCAGGAAATGCCGGATCGTGGGTTCGTTATATCGTTCACGGATGTCACGGCGGAACACAGGTCAGCCCAAGCTTTATATGAAGCGAAGGAATTGCTTGAGCAGAGAGTTGCATCGCGAACCGAGGAACTTGCTGACGCCCTGAACGAAGCAGAGCGGGCGAATTCCTCAAAATCGCGGTTTGTCGCGGCGGCAAGCCATGACTTGTTGCAACCTTTGTCGGCAGCGAAGCTGTACGTCGCCACCCTTGGCAGCGGGTTGAGCGAAGATGACGCCCAGAACGTCGCCGCCAAAGCCGAAAGCGCGTTAAGCAGTGTGGAACATATCCTTGAGGCATTGCTTGATATCTCAAAGCTGGATTCCGGACGCGCCACGGTTCATTTGTCTACGCTTTCGGTCAACGACATTTTCTCACAGCTTGAAGACTCATTCAGACCTGTCGCTCAGGCCAAGGGGTTGGAGTTGCGCTTTGTGCATACCGATGCCCTTGTACGAAGTGACGCCAGCTATCTTCGACGCATTCTCCAGAACCTTCTGTCAAATGCTATCCGATACACCGAGAAGGGGAGGGTTTTGGTTGGTGCGCGCCGTCGCAAGACATCAATTGCGATCGAGGTTTGGGACACGGGCATTGGTATTCCTACTGAACAGCGCGACATTGTCTTTCAGGAGTTTCAGCGACTGGACTCTGACGCGAGTGCCGCCGAAGGGATGGGGTTGGGCCTGGCCATAGTTGAAAGAGCCTGCGGATTGCTTAAACACCCGATCAAGTTGTCCTCGCAGGTCGGACAAGGCACCATGTTTTCGGTAGAGGTTCCGCTTGCTACGTCAGAAAGCACTGCGCCGGATGCCTCGATCAATAAGCAGGCAACGGACACCAATACCCTGGCTAGCACCGTTACATTGCTGATCGAGAACGATGAGAATTTGCGCGGTGCCCTGACGATGACAATGGAGTCTTGGGGCGTCCAGGTCCTGGAATGTGCAAGCGAACAACAGGCTACCAACCTTCTGCGAGAGATCGGCATTTTACCGGACATAATCGTGGCGGACTATCAGTTGGATCACGACTTGAAGGGAACTGACGCCGTTCGTGCATTGATTAATGAGTTCGGAGATTTGCCTGCGTGTATTATCTCTGCAAACCGGTCAGCGGAATTGACGCAGGTGTGCAATGCAGAAGAGTATTCTTTGCTCCATAAGCCGATTGACGCGCTAAGCCTAAAGTCAGTTCTTGAAAGTGCGCGCGATACTTGAACCGCGTCTCCTTACATTGTGAGGATAGGGGCGTTGGCTGATGTTTTTTGGCATAATATGGGTTATGTTAAATAATTCCCGGCTACTCAGCTCACCGATACGTTTCCATCGGTTGACCCAAAAGGATTCATCTACCATCCTGATCTAACGTTGATTTCCGCGATGTGTCATTCTTAAAGTTGTTCTGATTAGGGTCCGCCACATGCCAAAAACCTCGCAGAAACAGTATTTGGTGGACACGCATCGCTCACGCGACCCGCAACAGACACTGGGTATTGTTAAGCCATACCTAAAGGAAATGGGGATCACTCGGATCGCTAATTTGACGGGGCTGGACAGGATCGGGCTTCCGACCGTGATGGTGTCGCGCCCGAACTCGCGCTCAGTCGCCGTTTCGCTGGGCAAGGGGCTGTCGCTGGAGGCTGCTCAAGCCTCTGGCGTAATGGAGGCTATCGAGGCCTGGCATGCCGAGCGTCTGCAATTGCCACAGCGTCTGGCGCGTTATTCCGATTTGTGCGCGGATGATCTTGTTGTGGATGTCGAACGCCTTCCGCGCGTCACCGGCGGGAAATTTGACCCAAACCGCAATATGTTATGGGTTCAGGGACAGGAGTTGAACGGCAAGCTCAACTGTTGGGTCCCCTTGGAAATGGTCGATACGGACTACACCGCACCACCCAGCGCCGGGCAAGGTGCGTTTCCGCGAACCACGAATGGGTTGGCGTCGGGCAACAACGTAACCGAAGCAACATGTCACGCGATTTGCGAATTGATCGAACGGGATGCGACAACTCTTTGGCACCACAAAACTGCGGAAAACCGACTGGATCACGAAACGATTGACGACAAACGCTGTAAAAGTGCCCTTGGAATGTTCACCGCTGCGGGCTTAAAGGTTGGAATATGGAATACGACGTCAGATATTGGGATCGCCAGTTTCCGTTGTGTGATCTGTGAATCTGGTGCGCAGAATGGCCACATTGGAATTGGCGACGGGTGCCACCCAGACAGTTCCATCGCCCTTTTGCGCGCATTGACCGAGGCCGCGCAGACAAGGCTGACGTATATCTCGGGTGCAAGGGATGATCTGGACCCGGTTGAGTTCACGGATCAGGCCCAGTCGGATCGCAGCCAATATGTGCGGGACCTTATTGAACGCGCCGATCCAAGTCAGGCGTTCGCGGATTGTCCGTCCTATACCACCAGCTCATTTGACGAAGACCTCACGTTAATTCTTGGTCAACTGGGTTCTGTTGGCCTTTCACAAGCCGTCTGTGTTGACCTTTCGCGCCCTGAACTGGACATCGCTGTCGTTCGTGCTGTCGTGCCGGGGCTTGAGGCACCGCACGACGACCCAGACTATGTTCCTGGCGCAAGAGCCGTGGCTGCTATGAAAGACCGGGCATGAGTCTCGCCGTCTTCGTAGGCCCTACCCTGCCCCGTGATGCGCTGGATGAGTTTCCCGAGGTCAGAATACTGCCCCCTGTCCGGCAAGGCGACGTTTATCGGGTCGCCAAAGACCGCCCAAGTGCCATCGGTATCATTGATGGGTATTTTGAGGGCGTCCCCTCGGTCTGGCACAAGGAGATTCTTTGGGCGCTTGAACAAGGAATTCCGGTGTTTGGCAGCGCCAGCATGGGCGCTCTTAGGGCTGCCGAACTTGCTGACTTCGGGATGATCGGCGTTGGCCAGATTTTTGAGGACTATGTCGCAGGTGTTTTGCAGGATGATGACGAGGTCGCGGTTGTCCATAGCCCGGCAGAGCTTGGATACCAGTCCCTGAGTGTACCTATGGTTTCGGTCCGTGCCTCGGTTTCCCGGGCTGAAACCGTTGGGGTCATCGAACCTGAAACCGCCGCAAGAATCATAGATGCGGCCAAGTCCATCCATTACCGGGACCGCAATTGGCCTGATATCGAAAACGCGGTTACGGAACACGCCGGGACCGAAGATTTTTTCAAATGGCTGCCAAAGGGCCAGGTTGACGCCAAAGCGGAAGACGCCAAAGCCATGCTGAGAATGATGTTCGACTATCTAAGCGATCCCCCTGCCCCGCAGACCTCAACCGTGCGTGCCGAACGGACATTGGTTTGGAAAACCCTGCGCAACCGTATTGATGCGGAAGCCACCGAAGGCGATGCGGTGATTGATGAACTACGACTGACGCCAGAACTGTATTTCGATCTGCGCGCCCGCGCAGTTCTGAGACTTCTGGCGCAGGAAGAGGCCGATCGGATTGAACACAGCCCCGACCGTGAGGTTTTGCTGACGCACATGTCGGACCATCGCAACAACGCCGGGCTGTCCCGCAAGGCTGACTTGATGCAGTGGCTGCGCACCAACGACCTGAACCCGGAACTGTACGAAGCGATGCTAACCGGAGCTGCACAGATTGATGCGGTGACCGAAGCCCGTAGCACCCGGCTGAATGCCCCCCTGCTGACCGAGCTAAAACGCAGCGGGCGCTATGCGGATTTGCGTGACCGTGCCGATAAAAAGACCCAACTGGTCGCCCCCTCTGATCGCAAGATCAGTGCAGATCGGTTGCATATGCTGATCTGGTTTTTTGAAACAAACCTTGACCGCGATGTGCCAGATGATCTTGAATCCTACGCAGTTTCGCTTGGCTTGTCCGGGCGGGATGCTCTTTATGATTTGATAGAAGCAGAGTTTTTGTATTGCCATAGTGATACCGGATCAACGGCCTAAGACCGTTAAGGGGTCGTCGACCGGACACAGGAGGGCGCTTGATGGATTTGCCAGACTACAGCGACGCCGAAGAACCCGGCACCCGGTTTTTGCTGTTTCCCCAATCTCCGTTTCTGGAACCGGATGCCCAACTGGAATTGGTCGAGATTTCGGCACCGCAAGGAAGCATCGGACCGGGCCCATCGGGCCCAAGGATGTATACGGTCAATCCGGTTGGTAAAACGACGCCATATGGCGCAATCGTCCCCGGACCAAACGGACCGGGCATGTACCTGCCGCCCTGGGATGGATATTTCCATCCCCCCGCGATGCCCGATGAGTTTGGGAATTTCATCCATATTGACCCATCAGACCCGGCCTTTGAGGCGGCGCATCTCTTTGGGTCTGCTCATTTCACCATGGACGTCTGGCAAGGGTATTTCGATCGCCCCATACCGTGGCATTTCGCGCGCGATTTTGATCGGCTGGAATTGTCGCTTCTGCCTAGTTTGGATAACGCACATATCGGCTGGGGGTTCCTTGAAACCGGTGGCACGCGGGAACATGGGGATGAATATCGCCCATACAGCCTGAACTTCGACGTTGTCGCTCATGAAATCGGTCACGCAATCATCTACAGCGTGATCGGAATGCCAACCGATGGCGATGCCGGGGGCGAGTATTACGGATTCCACGAATCTGCTGCGGACATGGTTGCGCTTCTCGCGTCCTTACATTTTGGATCGGTCGTGGACACGTTGCTGAAGAACACGCGGGGCAACCTTTACACGTTCAATCGGCTAAACCGATTTGCGGAACTTTCGGAAAACGCTCAGATACGAACGGCCGCCAATAACCGGTCTCTGTCCGAATTTGCGTCTGGCTGGTCCAGTGAGCATGACCTGTCTGAGCCATTGACCGGAGCTATGTTCGATATCTTCGTGGATATTTACCATGAACGATTGCTGCTGCACGGCCTGATAACGCCCGAAGAAGAAGACCTGTCTGATCAGTTGGAAGATTCCTCTGACTACAGCGCCGTGATGCAGGATATTTTTGATACCCGTTACGCTGAGAACCCCGATGGGTTTCGTATCGCGCTGCTTGAGGCGCGGGATTTTTTGGGCACCTATCTTGCAGATGCGTGGGAACGGCTGGACGCTGATATGCTCAGCTACTTCGGGGTTGAAAAAGCTTTGCTGGCCGTGGATCAGGAAATCACCGGCGGTGCCTTTCAGCGCATCATTCAAGGTAACTTCAGAATGCGTGATATTGGCGTGGCAACCGCAGGGCCGCAGTTGCCTGATCCTGACGAAGACAACCACGCCAATTCTGTCCGCACGCAAGTTCCCGGATAGCGGTCAAAAATCCTTTATTTTGAAGTGGTTTTATGGCATGCAAACGTGGGATGATTATTGGAAATAATTTTCTCGAACTATGCGTTCGGGTTCAATTCAGGGGGAAAGATGAGGGCCTAAGCTCTGTCCACCCCACAATTGGGAGAGAATATTATGGCTGAATCCTTGCTTAGTTTTTCCGAAGTGTTGTTGTTTGGGCGTTTATTGAACGACTTGAAGGTCGCGAAATCCAAAATTGCGGCCCCAGATAAAACAGTCCGCCTTGTTGCAGCGAAAAAGGTGAAGGTGAACAAGAATATCTCCATCGTAGACGGCACGATCGACGGTGAAGAGGTGGCGGCTGGCAACTTAGTTCTGGTTACTGGAAATCGTCCCAAAAAGAATGGTATTTACGAAGTAACAGTAGTTGACGAGAACTATAAGCTGGAAAACCAAGAGAGGATTGAAGAAGACGCGCTGGTGAAGGTCACGCATGGGGACCAATACGAAGACAGCTTCTGGCAGCAGACGCTGCCCACCCCTGCGGGTTTCGAAAAGCAAGAGTTCATTTTCCGCAAAGAACTGTCCGAAAAAATCGGCGCGAACAAGCAGCTCAAGGATCAGTATGGTAAAGACTCCCGATTGGCGCGTATCTACGGCTTCTCGTTTGAAGGCACGTATTATGAGCTGCCTGAACCCACCATTTTCCTGGTCCATGGAAAAGGCGAAAGCCCGACCGATGGAAACCGGCCCGGTGGCCTAGCATCCCGCGCTCCGAGTGATCCATCCCTGTCTGGTGTCGCTTCGGCTGACTATCAAATCTCGGACGACATCAGGGTCTGGGATTACGACAAGGCTGATTACACGATCCGTATGGACGTGATGACCGGCCAGTTCGAGCAAGTCCTGCTGGACATTTATTTCGGTTTTGACAGCCCGGCTGTCAGCGGTGCCAAGGTATCTGGCGCCAAAGTCAGCGGTGCAAAGGTGAGTGGAGCGAAAGTCAGCGGTGCAAAGGTATCAGGTGCCAAAGTCAGTGGCGCAAAGGTGCGCGGCGGCGACTAAGATCAAGCCAATATCTACAGAACAAGGGCACGTCAGGCGCGTGCCCTTTTTTCTGGATTATCAAAACCCAGCTTTTTTCAAGCCTTCTACAAAATGCTGGGTATCCTCTTCCAACCGATCCGGCTGTACCGTGGCCCATCGCGTAAGCGAGAAATTGGGATGTGCCGCGCGGTGCTTGTCAGTGATCTGACGCGCCAGGTCGGTTTGCCCCAGCTGGGCATAGCTTGCAGCCAGCATACGTTGACCTTCGGTTGGGTTGTTCATCTTGTTGACGGTCTCAATCACATCGTCATACCGTCTGAGATTGTAGTAGGCCCCACCCAAGTGCCACAGATACTGATCTGGGAAATAGGGGTTCAACCTCATGGCCTGCTGGATATGTGTGATCGCCGTTTCATTGTCTCCGTAATGTGCCAACGCATCCGCAAAATCCGAGTGCATGTCGGCGTCATTTGGGTTCAGTGCCAAGGCACGTTGATAGGACTGAATCGCGGCGTCATGTTCCTTTCGGTACAGGTGCACATACCCCAACTCGCCAAAACCGCGAGCATCCGTTGGATCCAGTTCGATAGCGCGCTGCGCAAGCGACAGCGCCTTGTCCAACGCGGAAGATGGATCTTCGGCCCAGGAATACCGCCAGTCTATGTTCAGCGTTCGTGACAAAGCTGCCGCCGCCCGGGCATAGCGCCCGTCCCGCTCTAGCGCGGATTGATAGAAATCCTGCGCCTTACGATTGTCGTTCCGCGTATACTTGAAGATGTGATGTTGACCCTGAAGAACCGAACCATACGCCTCAAGGTCGGCGGGCACTGCCTGAATCATACGCTGTTTTTCATGGGATTCGATCATCACGGCGGTGGCGGCAACAATGCATTCTGTAACTTCGTCGAGAATGTCGAAGATGTCGTCGATATTCCGATCGAACCGCTCGCCCCAGATAGTGCGTTCAGTATTGGCATCCACAAGTTCGGCGGTAATCCGAATGCGACTGGCGGACCGCCGGACACTACCACGCGCGATATATCGTACGTTCAGTCTCTGGGCTGCTTCCTTCGGTGGCATCGCCTGTGCCTTGAAGAAAAACGATGAGTTCCGGGCGATGATGAACAAGTTCCGGAACTTGGAAAGGTTCATGATAATGTCGTCGGTCAACCCCTCGGCAATCCAATTGTCGGACTCGTCCCCGTTATTGCTGGTGAATGGCAGGACAGCCACCGACGGTGTATCCGGCCGCTCCAGAATATCCATCGTCAGCTCGGGGCGCATCGTTCCTGCCATGGTCGCGCCAGCAACCTCGCTTCGGACGCAATAGGTTGAGATCGGAGAAACGATGTTCTTCAGTTGCTTTGGGCCCAGAAACTCATACCCATATCGCAGGCGGTTGCACACCTGATCGTAAACGGCCGAGCTGACGTAAACACGCTCTGGTTCCGCTATTTCCTGAAGTCGGGCCGCAATGTTCACGTTATCGCCATGAATCCCGCGTTCGTCGATAAGGATTTCTCCTAGATGAACGCCCGCGCGAAATTTGATTCGCTGATTCTCGGATCGCGTGTGGTTATGCTCGCTCGCGATCTGGTGCAGTTCCACACCAAATTCCACCGCGCTTGTGGCCGTTTCAAACAGTGCAAGAATGCCGTCACCGCGCACTTCAATCACGCGGCCATTATATTTTGCGCACGTGACTTCGAGCTTGGAGAGCAATGATTTCAAAGCGTTATACGTGTCCAGTTCATTCTCGCTCATCAAGCGAGAATATCCGACAACGTCGGCGAACAGGACAGCCCCGAGCTTTTGTGTGATGGGAACGTTCAGATTGTTGGTGTCCACTGGCGTTTCTCATTTGGTAGGTTCTGCTGAAACCACTTGTTCAACATATACCTAATTTCAAATATTTCGACTGCTTGGGTCATTCGGATGCCTTGGTCAGGAGCCCGCACCCTGAGGAGGCCATGACCAAGCGCCAGGTGCGCTTGTACCAAAGGTCACTACGATGTCGTTGCTCAACTCTTGCGCAAGTGTTTCTCGATGTTTCATCCAATCTTGGTTCAGGACTCCTACCACGATCATGTCGTGGAATTTTCCGTCTGCGAACCATGCCTGCCGCATGGTTCCTTCGATCTGGCATCCGACCCTTGCCACCAAGTCCCGACTGCTTTGATTGTCCACGCGGTAGTAGGACGTAAGGCGGTTCAAACCTAACTGCCGAAATGCAAAATCAATCAGCAAGGCTGTTGCGCGCAGCCCGATCCCAAGGCGTCGGGCGTTCTTCTCAACAAACATGGCAATGACCGCGTCACGATTGACGGTTGATATTGCTTCGATCCCCGCCATCCCAAGCGCCTTACCATCACTGGATTCCACCACGAACCAGCATTTGCAGCGGTTGTCAGGGGAAAAGGCATCTTTCCAGATTTCTTCGGTTTGCGACTGGTTGAAGGGAATGCGCGATGTTCGGTCAAACAGCGCCAAATCTTCTACGTCCTGAAACCACGGCGCGATGACCTCCAGATCGGACTTTTCAACTGGGCGCAGCCTGAATGTTCCTGTCGTTTTGTCCTGCACTGTAAAAACCTTTGAATAAAATACAAAAAATGACTCTGGCGACAGTAGCACAAAAATTCTGCAAATACGAAGGCAGAAACATGTGGCAGGTAAGAAGCCCCTAAAGTCCTTAGATATCAAGATGAAACTTTGTTTGATCGGACTCAACGGGGCTATTGCGCCCTGCATTGGACTCCGAAAATTCAAATTCCGAACCGACATGCCCAACGGTACCCATGAGGCGAACTAGCGAGTCGGGAACGCTGCAAGTTGTAGGTGAAATTCTTGCATCTGCCGCAAAACCGGACCGAAGGCCTATTGGTACTGGAATGCCCGGATGCAAAGGTGGGATGCACGGTTTCGCAACGCCGGTGATCTCGTGCGTGCCGCTTTGGGGCAAATTTGTGCACGGCGGGTTTGGGCCGCCAAGGATATTGGTTCTAGCCCTTGGCTTTCGTTGCTATTGTCATTCAGTGATGATCAGCGACCAAAAACCTTCATTTTCAACAGTCTCAAGCAGCTTCATTCTTGATTGGCTTGTGGCGTTGCAGGCCCTTTGTGAGCCGGATCAATTTGCTTCGTTGCTCGCCCGATCCGGCATCTCATATGGCGACAATGCCCCGTTGGGTCGAGTGACTCTGGAGCAGATCGTTCGCCTGTACCAACTGGCAGCTGTGGAAACCGGCGATGAGATGATGGGGCTCTGGTCGCGTCCAATAAGGCCACGTGCCTTGCAACACCTGCTGACATCGGTGCGCGAGTCAACCTCGCTGTCGTCGGCGCTTTACCGGTTTTCGACATTCTGGAACCTGTTGCTTGATGACTACCGGTTCGAGTTGGTCGATGCGGAGGATACCATAGCACTGCGCCTTGTGCCCCGGTCAGACGCCCTTGCGCAGCGCTTTGGCCATATGCTGATCCTTAAGCTTGCCCATGGGATTCTGTCTTGGCTGGCCCGGCGTGAGGTCGCCGTGGAGCGGGTCGATTTCGCATTTGAGCGCCCCTCTTTCGAAGAGGACTATGCCGTCATTTTCCCCGCGCCTGTCACGTTTGATGCAAATTCCACATCAATTCGCTTTGCCAAAGCTTCGCTGGGGCCGGTGAATGCGCGCAGTACCGATGATCTGGATCGCTTCCTGGAAAATGCGCCGCGCGACTGGGTCTTTACGCATTCGCAAGAGCACACTCAGTCTTTGCGTGTCCGCGCCTATCTGAACCAATCGAGCTGGCAGGACGCGCATTTGGCAGGGGCCGCCAAGGCGCTTGGCATGACGCCGCGCACTTTGATCCGTAAGTTGGACGCTGACGGAACGTCCTTTCAGGCCATCAAAGACGGGTTGCGCAGGGATATCGCAATTCGCCGCTTGCAAATTGGAGATGCAAGTATCGAGGTTATTGCTCAGGACGTTGGCTTTTCTTCCGCGGCAAGTTTCCACAAGGCGTTTCACAGGTGGACAGGGGCGACACCAAGCTCGTATCGGCAGCGGGCTCTACTCTAGGCAAAGATTTGTCACTTTTGGACAATCGGTTGTCACCGCGCGAGATGGAGTAGGTGTTAATTGTGCTGCTACCTAGCGGTCAAAGCACATCTTACTGCGTAAACCCGATTTGCTTCGCCCAATGGTGGTGGCGAGATTGGATATTTGCGTTCAACTGAAAGGACCAAGGCCATGTCGTCTGATCTTGAAACTCTCTTGTCCGCCGCGCGCGATCACGCCAGTGAAGTGATCCTGCCTAATGTTGATGCCTGGAACAAAAACGGGGCTTGGCCTCGCGCGGCCTCTGACAAGGCAGGTGCGGCTGGTCTGACTGGCCTCTACGCACCGAAAGAGTGGGGCGGACAGGGTTTGCCGCTGTCCGAGGGTATTCAGGTTTATGAACAATTGGGAACAGGCGATGGAGCTTACGCATTTGCGATTTCCATGCACAACATTTGTACTTTTGCAGGTTGTGGATACGGGACCGACG
The DNA here is from genome assembly GCF_013034565.1 of Ruegeria sp. HKCCA5491. Taxonomy (NCBI): domain Bacteria; kingdom Pseudomonadati; phylum Pseudomonadota; class Alphaproteobacteria; order Rhodobacterales; family Roseobacteraceae; genus Ruegeria; species Ruegeria sp. HKCCA5491. The sequence continues at coordinate 101,701 of NZ_WQGG01000015.1, read as the reverse complement.
CGTTCAAAGAGGAATGGGCGCGCGATCTGACTTCAGGTCGCAAGCTTGCGAATTTCGCGCTGACAGAGCCGCAGTCCGGGTCTGATCCGATGAAGATGTACACCCGTGCAACAATCAACAGTGACGGCACCTGGACTATCAATGGCGCTAAGGCGTGGGTCAGCTTGGCGACTGAGGCCGATATCTACTTTACCGTTGTCAAAACCTCGGATGAGCCTGGTCATAAGGACATGGCCATGATCGCGATTCCGGCAGACGCGCCAGGTATCAGCTTTGGCCCAATTTATGATACACCATCCTATAACTTCCTGCCGATTTCCGAGATGTATTTAGACAACGTCGTGGTCAGCGAAGACAATATCATTCTTCCAATTGGCCAAGGCTTGCAGGGCTCATTGATGGCGATCGACATCGCAAGGGTTTCGATCGCTTCTGGGTGTTGTGGCCTGATGCAGGCCGCGCTGAATACTGCGCTGTCCTATTCAAAGAACCGCAAGATGTTTGGCGGCAAGAACCTCGACCTTGACGGCATTCAGTGGATGCTGGGAGAGGTGGCAACAGATCTCGAAGCGTCCAAGCTGCTTTACCGCAAGGCAGCCGAAGCCCTTGGCACCCCTGAGGGGCCACTTATGGCGGCACATGCCAAACGTTTTGTCCCCGACGCTGCAGTAAAAGCTGCGAACACTTGCACCCAGGTTCTGGGTGGGATGGGTCTTTTGCAGCCTTACGGGCTGGATCGACTATCACGCTTGGCGCAGATGCTGCGGATCGTTGACGGAACAACCGAAATCAGCCGCGTCGTGATTGGTAGAGCGCTGCAAAAACGTGCGGCTGGTCTGCCGGACCTTCCTGTGCCAAAGGGGTATGGCGAAACTGACAAAAACGATACAATCCTAGCGGCGGAATAGTACGCTATACATACAGGAGTTTGGGCTATGCGCGCTGTCCTATGTTCGAAATTTGAGGGCGCTGATGCGCTTGAACTTGGCGAAGTGCCAGAGCCTGTTCCAGCAGCCGATGAAGTTCTCATCGAGGTGCATGCCGCTGCCGTGAGTTTTATGGATAAGCTCATGGCGGAAGGTGGTTATCAACTGAGGCCAGAGTTGCCTTATGTCCCGGGAACGGACGCGGCAGGCATTGTCTTACAGGTCGGGAGCGAGGTCACCGACTTTAAACCAGGTGATCGTGTCGTCGGGCAAATGTGGCACGGCAGTTACGCGGAACGTGCTGTAACCAAACACTGGAAGTGCGCGAAAGTACCCGAAAGCGTCGACCTTACGGTCGCTTCGACCGTTTTGCACAACTACATGACAGCCTATCACGCTTTGGCCCAAAGATGCGCACTGCAACCGGGTGAGAACCTGTTGGTCACGGGTGCCACTGGCGGGGTTGGACTTGCTGCCGTTGACATGGGGCGGATGCTTGGTGCGCGCGTCCTTGCAGGAACCGGAGACGCCGCCAAAATGAGTGCGCTGCAGGAGGCAGGCGCCGATGCAGTCGTCAATATGCGCGAAGGCGACCTGCGCCAACAGATCCAAGACCTTACAGACGGAAAAGGGTTGGATGTTTGCTTTGAGATGATAGGCGGAGACACCTTTGTAAAGATTGCCCGATCCATGCGGTGGGGCGGGCGCATCACGCCAATTGGGTTTGTGAGCGGGGAAATCCCAAACCTACCGATGAACCTGCCTCTGCTCAAAGGCTTCTCGGTGGTTGGAGTGTTCGAAGGTGCATGGGCCGAGAAGTTCCCGTCGGAAGCCAAGGATGCAGCAGACAAGATAATGAACTGGATTGCTGAAGGTGAACTGCGCCCACTTATTGATCGCGTTTTGAAGTTGGAGGACGCATCTGAAGCCTTCCGATCTCTCAATGAGCGTGAAGTGATCGGGCGTATTGTTCTGCAAATCTAGGTGTTCCAGCCACTTTACAAGTTTGGCTAATATACATCGAGGATCGGATGGGTCGCGCTCGGTCGACGATCTATCGCGAATTGAAGAGAAATTCTTGAGGGACGAGGATTTGGTTCGAGCGGTTTGGTAACAGATCCGATTTGTTTCAGAGTCTCAAATTCCCTCGATGCGATGTGAGTTGGCAGAGCGCAAATAGTCTGCTCAGAATCTTTCCATCTTAGTTTTGGATAGGACATGCGCCATGACGATCAAACGCCGCCAATTCATGAAGCTGGGACTTGCTTCAACAGCCGCACTCGCACTTGGAACTCCTGCTGCATTTGCCGGGGACAAGGAACGCACCGGCAGCCTGTCTGGGCGTCCTGGCTATAACGTGAAAGGGACGGTCTCGGTCACCGGTGATACCGTTACACTCAAAAGCGACTATGTCTTTGACCCCAGCAAGAACCCACCGGACATTAAGATCGGCTTCGGCAATGGTGAGACCTATGCCAATGGTTCAAAAATTCACGACAAGCTGACCGTCAAGAAGGGCGAAGCCTCGTTTAAAATCCCGACCGGGATCGACACATCCAAGTACAACGAGTTGTATATCTATTGTGAGAAGTTCACTGTGATCCTGGCGGTCGCCCCGCTGAGTTAAGCGGTCCTTGAAGGCATTGTAAAACCGCCCGCCAAGGTGGGCGGTTTTCGTCCTTTTACCCAGCACTCAGCGAGGGCAGGTTTGTACCGTCAGGACTCCTTTTTTGATTTGTCAGGTTGGGGGCAGGTCGGACTGGCGTTGTTAAGCGCCATTCTTTTTCTGCTGATGGTGCTTCTGGCACGTCGTGCCTTGCGCCCTTTCCCGATCTGGGTGCGATTTTTCGGGGCGCTTTTCTTGTTTTGGCTGTTCGTGTGGCTGTCGCCGCAAATCTATTACATGTATTATCGGTTGGTCATTCCCGATCTGCCTTTGCAATGGGTGATCTGGCCGCCCCGCGACCCTCTCAAGCCGTTGGAAATTCTGATTTTCTCGTATGAGCAGAACCTAAGCGCCCACGGGCAGGGTATCCTTGGGTGGACGGTCATTCTGGCGGCCGTCCCGCCACGCAAGCAAGCGGGTCGATCAGAGGGTTAGCTCTGTTCCCTGGTTGGTTCGATCTGGTCGAAAATGGCTGAACATATCTGGTCCATTTCCAGCGCAAAGAAGTTTTTCGCAGCCGCCTCGTTTGGATGGTATGGGTCCTTAACCATGCCGTTCCTGTTCAGGCGGAAATAATGCTTGTTGCCTTGGTTGGCCGCAACCGTTTCGGGGGTAGCACCAGGTACGAACGTGCACCGCAGTCCCGTGACCTTGAACGCATCCATCAGATTCTTCTGCGCCCGCAGCCGCAAATCTACGATCTTCTTCTTGTAAGCGGGCGCTGTGGTCATGAAAATGCACGGCAGGTCGGGAGGCAGTTGCGCTTGCAGGCGTTCAACATCCCGTACGGCGGCTTCGGGGTTGTTAGCCCACCGCTTGGCCGAGTTGCCGAGAAAGGACATCAGGATCAGTTTTGGATCATAATACCCGTCCCGCAGCATCTCTTCGAGCGGTGAGGTTTTGGCCGCGCAGAACTGATATTCCTTTCCCTTGCCAATCTGCACATACTTGTTGCCGGTCTTGTTCACGAACCCGTACGCACCGGCGTTCACGTTCCATTTCGGGTCCACCTTGCAGATCGTGTCCTTTGCCCGCTCCGACCGGGCGGTCCACGAGTCGATTGAACTGGACCGGACACCTATCACCCCGACCCGCATTTCCCCAAGGCGTTCAAGGTGCTTTTTCTGCCGGGCATTGGGGTGGCAGTGGTCCTTGATATCGCTGAAAAACTCCAGGAAAGCCGGGCCCGAACCAAAGGATATCTGGCTGTCCCCGATAATCAGAATCTCGGGCGAGGTAAAATCCTCTGCGCTTGCCCCCAGAGTGGTGAAGGCCAAAGCGCAAACAGTTGCGACCATCTTTTTGAACACCTGCATATCCCCCCTGCAGTCTTTACCTCTACTTCACGGCCGAAAATACAGCGTTGCAGATTTCGGCCGTGTTAATGTCAAGAAAAGCCCGGACCGCAGCCCGGCTTGGATGGTGCGGGTCCTTGACCTTGCCCGCATCGTTGCGCCGGAAATAAGCGGGCTGACCTTCAATCACGGCGCGTGTCTTGCGGTTGAACCCTTCAACCACGGCACATTGCGTTCCCGCCTGCCGCAAGGCGCGGGCTATCGCGGTTTGGGCCTTCATTCGTTTGTCGTTGGTCTTTTTCAGATAGACCGGCACGCTTGAGATGAAGATACATGGAATGTCGTCCGGAATTTGTTCCAGCGTGCGGCGGGCATCCTGTTGGGCCAAATCAGGAGAATTCGCCCAGCGATCGGATGAATTGCCCAGAAAGGTCAGAACCAGCAATTCGGGGCTGTAATACCCGTCGTCAAACATCGCCTGAAACGCGGTCTGATTGGGTTTGCAGAACTGATAGGCGTTGTCTTTGCCGATCTGAATGAACACCCGGTCAGGGTTGCCTTCGATACCATAGGCCCCGGCATTGACCCCGAATTTCTTGTCGACATCGCAAATCGCACCTTTTGCGGCCCCCTTGGGCGTTGTCCATGACTGCAAGGATGTCGAGCGGACGCCAATCGCGGCAGTCTCGCGGTTGCCGAGATTACCCAGTGCCCTTTTGCGTTCAGGCGTCATCCTGCACCGATCCGCCAGCTCATCGAAGAACCTCAGGTACTCTTTGCCAGCCCCGAACGAAATCTGGCTGTCCCCTAGGATCAGAATATCCGGTTGCGCCGCCGCGGGCTGTGCGCTTAGGGCTGAAACGGCGGCCAGCCAAAGTCCGAATACTGATGTTCTGAACAAAGTCACACAATCACCTTCAACAGTCGTTCCCGCAGCCGGACCATGCCCGGTCATTCGCGCCAGAATGCGGGATTGTGCAGTGTAATACCAATCAATACCTGGTTATTTCCACTGCGCCTGCCGTGATGATCTGGCTGGGGTTCTATGAGGGGGGAGGTGGGTGTCCGATTGGTCGGATTAAGGGACATGCCCATATTCCATGCCATTCGCGAAGGCCTGCAACTCTATGGTTACCAATGCTTCTGGGCAAAGCCGCTCGATAACAAAGGCAATGAAACTAAAGGCTATTGGATATTGTGGCGTCCTTTCGTATTTTGGATACAAAGTGGAAATGCCAGAGACCATCCCAATGCCAAAAACCCGCGCGATTCATCGCCAAAGTTTGCCTGATGTCATCACAAACGACCTGCGCGAGCGTATCCTGAGCGGAGAGATGGTGGAAGGTGAAACCATTCGGCAAGAAGCGTTGGCAGAGGAATATGACGTATCCCGCATGCCGATACGTGAGGCGCTCAAGCGGCTGGATGCCGAGGGCCTGGTCCAACTGACTAACAATCGGGGGGCCTGTGTAACAACTCATTCCCTTTCGGAAATCGGAGAGATTTTCGACCTTAGAATCCTGTTGGAAGTCGACCTTTTCAAACGGGCGATCCCCCAGATGACAGAGGCGGATTTCGTCATCTGCGAAGAGTTGTTGAACAAAATGGAAAAGTCCTATGAAACATATGACGTCGGGCGGTGGGGCAGTCTGAACTACGAGTATCACAGGGCGTTATATTCCGCCGCTGAGCGCGGGATTACCAACGAATTCCTGCAACGGGTCAATCTGCAATCTGACCGTTATGTGCGGATGCACCTGAGTGTGATGGAACAGCGAGAGCCAGCCAAAGCGGAGCACCGTCAGTTGTTGGCACTGGCGCGGTCGCGCAATGCAGAGGCTGCTTGCGCGCTGCTGACGAACCACATCCAGCGCACCAAGGAACAGTTGCTGGCTATGGTCATCGCGACCCGCAAAGCCGAAAGTTAATCTGAATAGTCAGCTCACAGGACACTGACGGGCCACTTGGAGCGACCCGTCATTCCAACACGTTTCGTGAACCAGTCAAGTGTCAGCGGCCTATGATTGTAAGATCTTTGGGAAAACTGGTCAGCGACCGACAACCATCCTCGGTCACAAGAACATCATCTTCGATCCGAACACCAAAATTGCCCAGATCATACAGGCCCGGTTCGTTGGTCCAAACCATGCCCGGCAGGATTTTCTGGTGGTTCCCGCGCATGATATATGGCGCTTCGTGCACGTCGCGACCCAGACCATGACCCGTCTTGGTGCGAATCCGGTTGGCATAGGGCGAAGCCTCGAGCACATTTGTAACTGCGTCGTCGATGTCATGGGCGCTCGCGCCGGGGCAACAGGCCTTGAACCCTTCGAGGTTCGCGCGAAGGACTGTGTCGTAAACCGCCCTACCCTCGTCCGAAACCTCGCCAACAAAGAATGTACGCGTGATATCCGCCGCAAAACCGTTTTTGCGCGCGCCAAAGTCGAAGAGCAGCGCATCGCCGGGTTTGATCTGATATTCCGCGCGGGCTTTGCCGTGTGGTTGAGCCGAGTTGTCTCCGGCGGCGACAATCGGTGCAAAAGCCAACGACGCGGCGCCTTCAGCAAACAGCGCCTGGATCAACGCCTGTTCGATCTGTTTCTCGGTTTGCCCGACGCGAACCTCTGAAATCACACGTTCCAGCGCGCGTTCCGAGATATCAATTGCAGCCTGCAAAGCGGCAATATCGGCGTCGGTCTTGATGATCCGCAAACCGGAAATCTCGCGCTCGGCATCTACGATTTGCAAGTCGGGCATCGCATTGGTCAGGGCCTTGGACACGAAAACCCGCATCACTTGCCCTTCAACGGCAAGTGACCTCAGGGGCATATGAGCGGCCAATGAAGCAAAGGCGCTGTCATAGCCCTTTTGGTCCATCCAGTCGAAGACGGCCCCCTCAAAACCGACCAATTCCCACGTTCCCAGTTCCAGATTGGGCACAATCGCAGCCGGTGTGCCCTCAGCCGGGATAATGACCACAAAGGGCCGTTCGTGGCTCATGAAAGGTTTGCCCAATGCGCGGGTGAAATTAGGGCCCGGTACAAGGGCAATGGCATCTACTGACATTTCCCTTGCCAGTTTACTGTATTCCGACAAATTCGGCATGTGCGCCGACCTCCCAAGATAGTAAGGCCGAGCCGCCGTATCGGGCAGCCCTTGCCAATAATCTGCAACTGTTGGGACACTTACACCATGGAAGATGTAACTGCCCAGAGGGTGTGTTTTGGACCCGTGCCCAAAGTGCCCATGGTTAAAACTCAATACCGAGCCAGATAGCGACCGCCACGCAATTGCCCAAATATTGGGCGTAAGATTTGGGTTTGACGCGCATTTGGCCAGAATGGATTTACTTCCGATGGTCACGGATTTTTACTTCCACTCAATGAGAGAACGAATTGATCGCCCTTCCCCATGACCGCCGACCCAAAATTGCTGGTTTTCTCTGATCTCGACGGGACGCTGCTGGATCATCACAATTATAGTTGGGCGGCTGCTCAGTCGGGACTTCAACGCTTGTCGGAAATCGGCGCGGGGCTTGTATTGGCCAGCAGCAAAACAGCGGCAGAGATTGCACCGCTGCAGCAGGAACTTGGTGTTACGCGAATGCCGGCAATTGTCGAAAATGGGGCGGGTATCCTATGGCCCTATGCGCCCGATATTGAAGGTGACCATTATCAGGACTTGCGCACGGCGCTTTCCCAACTGCCCACGGGATTTGTCGGGTTTGGCGATATGTCCGATCAGGATGTGGCAGATGCGACGGGGCTCAACCCCGTTCAAGCCGCCCGTGCTCGAACGCGGAAATTCAGCGAGCCCGGGCTGTGGATGGGCACGGAGGCCGAGTTAGACCACTTCGTGGCACAAGCGCGCAACATGAGTCTTTTTGCCCGTCGCGGGGGGCGGTTCCTGACCGTATCCTTCGGAAAAACCAAGGCGGACGCCTTAAGGGAAGTTGTTCAGCAGCTAAGACCAAGCCGATCAATCGCCTTGGGTGACGCGCCAAATGACATCGAAATGCTAATGGCTGCGGATCAAGGCGTCGTGGTTGCAAATCCGGATGGGCCGGGCATTCCGCCTTTTCCACCTCATATCGAACCACGCATATTCAGGACAGACAGCAACGGTCCCCAAGGTTGGTCGGAGGCCATCCTGACCCTGACTGCAGAGTTCTGACAGAAACAAGGCGAACGACATGGCAGACTTCCATCAGAACGGAAATATAACGACGCTGCACAATTTGCGCAGCAGACCCAGTGGTCACCTGTCACATGAGATTTCGGTCTTTGCACAGACCCGCAAGATCACCCTGATCCTTCCGTGTCTTTATTCCGAGCTGGAGGGGCCGGCCCTCGCTGGTATCCTCAAGGAACTGTCGCAGGTCCCGTATCTTCACCGCGTCATCATCGGCCTGGACCAAGCGGATGAAGAACAGTACCGCAAAGCCCGTGCGTTCTTTGCCGACTTGCTGCAAAACCACGCTGTTATCTGGAATGACAGCCCTCGTCTGACGCATCTTCAGGAACATCTGAAAGCCTTGGGCCTTGCGCCGCAGGAACCCGGCAAGGGTAAGAATGTCTGGTCTTGTATCGGCTATCTTCTGGCCTGCGCGGACAGTTCCGTTATGGCGATTCACGATTGCGACATTGTCACGTATAACCGCGAGATGCTGGATCGGCTGGTTTATCCGGTGGTCAACCCGACCTTTCCGTTTCAGATGGCCAAAGGGTTTTACCCCCGTATCGGGTCCGGCAAGCTGAACGGTCGTGTGACGCGTCTTCTGGTCAGTCCGCTGCTGATCGCGTTGAAAAAGGTAATCGGGGACCGGGATTACCTCGATTATCTGCGCAGCTTCCGCTATCCACTGTCGGGTGAGTTTGCAATTCGCACCCCTACCCTGCCCGATTTGCGCATTCCTTCCGACTGGGGGCTTGAGATCGGAGTGCTGTCCGAAGCGTGGCGAAATCTGGCCCCGAAATCCGTCTGTCAGGTCGAAATTGCCGACAATTATGACCACAAACATCAGGAGCTGTCCCCCGAGGACGCAAATCGTGGCCTGTCGCGCATGTCCACCGATATCTGCAAGGCGATCTTCCGCAAACTGGCCGCCGACGGCACGGTGTTCACGCCCAATACCTTCCGTACACTCAAGGCGACCTATTACCGCTCGGCGCTGGACTTGCTCGAAGGGTATTACACCGACGCCAAGATGAATGGGTTGGAATTGGACCGCCACAAGGAAGAGAAATCCATCGAACTGTTCGCCGAAAATATCATTCGCGCCGGGCAGGTGTTTCTGGACAACCCGCACGAGACGCCGTTCATTCCCACATGGAACAGGGTCCATTCGGCTGATCCTGAATTCCTGCTGCGCCTCAAGGCGGCGGTGTCCGACGACCTGGACGAATTCAGCCCGCGTTCGTGATCCAGCGGCACTGATACGGGGCCAGCACAATATCGGGGCCGTTGGTGGCCAGGATTTCTCCAGTCAGGGCGTCCGTCCAGGTTTCCTCGGCAATCATGTTGATCTCGGCAGGGCTGACGTGGACCAGCTCGGCCGAGACATTATGCAGCGCAAAGATCGACTGGCTGCGATCCAGACTTTGCCGCCAGATGCCAAAGACGCGATCATCCAACCGCAGGGTGAATTGCGTGGCGTTCGGGTGAAAGGCCGCCTGTTGCGCCCGCAGGCGCAGACGTTTGGACAATTCGGACAGCACCAGCGCCTGATTTGACCCCGGATCGGCCAGCCTTGCCAGCAGGTCAGGGTAATGCCAGCGATGCCGGTTGATTGCCCGGTTCATGCCCCGCCGCGCAACAGCCTCGTGATCATTGGGTGTGGCCAGCAGGGAATGGATGTAAAAGGCCGGTATCCCTTCCAAAGACATCACGATGGTCTGTGAACAGATGAACCGCGCCAGATGGTATTGATCGGGGCCTTGAAATGTCTCGGCCATGGCTTCGAAATAGCCGCAGTTCAACTCATAGGGTTCTTCGCGCCCATCAGGCAGCGCGCGCATCGAAACCAGCCCGCCAATGCGGCGCACCGTGTCGATCATGCGCTCTTTTTCGTCGGGCGGCAGCAATCCCTCGGCCGGACGCATCCCGATCCCATCGTGGCTGGCGGTGAAATTCAGATACGCGCAGCCCAACTGGGCCGGAGGCATCGCGGCTTGCCATTCGCTCAGATATTGCGCTGTGCCTGACTGCATTGCGTGCAGGATCAAAGGGGGCAGCGGGAAATTGTAAACGGCGTGCGCCTCGTTCCGGTTGCCGAAGTAACTCAGATTCTCGGTCCGCGGGACGTTTGTTTCGGTCAGCAGTACAAGTGTTTCAGTTGCATAGTCGCACAGCAACCTGAGAAGCTGCACGATCGCATGGGCTTGTGGCAAGTGAATGCAGTTGGTGCCGATTTCCTTCCAGATGAAAGCCACCGCATCCAGTCGCAATATCCGCACGCCTTTGTCGATATGCAGACGGATAATCCGCAACATCTCGACCAAAACCTCGGGGTTCGAGAAATCCAGATCGACCTGATCGTGGCTGAACGTGCACCAGACGTATTTCTCACCCTCGCTGGTATCCACTTGCCGCAGCAACGGCGTGGTGCGGGGGCGCACAACCTCGGACAGATCATCTTCGGGTGACGCTTCAAAAAAGAACCGGTCGTGCGGGGATTTGCCCTGAAGGTAGTTGGTGAACCACGCGCCCTGGCTTGAGACATGATTCAACACGAGATCGGACATCAGATGAAAATCGTCCGCGATACGCGTGATATCCGTCCAGTCACCAAGCTGAGTGCTGACGCTATAGTAATCGGAAACAGCGAACCCGTCGTCCGAAGTGAAGGGAAAAAACGGCAAGATGTGAACGCCGTTGACCACCCCGGTCAGGTGTCGAACGAGAAAATCGTGTAACAGGTCCAGGGGTTTGTGCGCCTGATCTTCAATCGAGTTACCATAGGTTATCAGGACGCTGTCGTTCTCTGACCACAACTTATTGCCGGGCTTGCGGCCTTGTTTGCGCCTGTGCGTATTGGACGGCCAAAAGGCATCGGATACCTGTCGCGCCAATTCCGATTGATCATGGTCAGGGTAGATCTGAACAAGCTGGTCAATCAGGCGTCGGGAGAAGCTGGTATTATCACTGGTCAAGAGTCACAGGCCCTTCGCTGCATCCGCCTGATGGTTTTCCAGAACGGTCAGCCTGTCAAACCGAACGGCGGTTCTTTGACTCAACCTGCACCACCTTGCACATATTTTGGACATGTAACCGGTAACAGAAGGCTCACACAGCGTAGCGGGTCATGAACATATCAACTGCCTGCCGCGCCACTTCGTCGATTTCAGACTGGGAAAAGCTATTCTGAATGCCAAATGCGGCACGGGCCCAGATGCGCACTTTACAAAGCTCTGAGAATTGTTCTGCGGCGATCTGCAAATCGTCGATGGCAAGCTCGCCTTGATTAACGGCCTTCCTAAAGTATTCCACCAAGTGCCGGACGCCGTTTTGCGGACCGGCCTCATAAAATGCTTGACCCAATTCCGGGAACCTGTCGCGTTCGGCCACGCAAATGCGGAAAACCTGCTGCGCAAACTCGGACACCAGAAAAGTAGTTAGTTGGGTTGCAGCTACAGTCAGCACCTCGCGCACTGGTTTGGAATCGTCGATCATCGACAAGACGTTTTCAGCCATCCGGCTGCATTCGGTGTGAGCAACTTCCATGAACAAAAGGCGTTTGTCAGGAAAGTAGCTGTACAAGGTCGCCTTTGAGACACCAGCCGCGCGTGCGATATCGTCCACACTTGCGCCTTCGAAACCATCCGCCATGAATACTTCACGGGCACCGCGTACCACTTGATCGAATTTGCGACCTGTACGCAGGATGGTGGCTGACTCGGGCATTGTTTCTCCTTGGCTGCAGGTTCCAAGTTTATAAACCGTTCAGTTCAGATTCAACGATTCTCGCAGAAACTCCCTTGGGTGAACTACCGGACCCGCTTTGGGCAAGCGGGCTTGCCGCCAGTTCAAACCGTGCTAACACTCTGGCCATGGTCGATATCTTTCTGCGCACACTTCCTTTCTTTGCGATCATCGGCCTTGGATATTGGGCCGGGCGCAGCCGTTTTTTCTCGGAAGATGCAACAGCGTATCTAACAAAATTTGTCTTCTATTTTGCGTTGTCGGCGATGCTGTTTCGATTTGCCGCCACGCTTCCGTTTGCTGAAATCTTCAATGCGAAGTTGGTGCTGGGATACCTTCTGGGCACCTTCGCCGTCTATGCGCTGGCAACATTCGTTGCCTGGATCAGAGGTCTGGACATCCCCACTTCGGCCGTCGAAGCGCAGTGCGCAGCCATTGGCAATGTTGGCTTTTTGGGCCTGCCGATGCTGGCGCTTCTGTTCACCGAGGCCGCAATCGGGCCGGTTATGTTGGTCCTCACAGTGGATCTTGTCGTCTTTTCGTCGTTGATCGTCATCTTGATCAACGGAGGGCGGGATGGGCGGCTGACCCCGTCTACGTTTCGGTTGATTGCTGTTGGGCTGATAAAGAACCCCATGATCGTTTCGATCTCGGCCGGGATGCTGTGGTCTGCGTTTCAAGTCCCGGTCCCAGTACCACTGAACGACTTTCTGACAATTTTGGGTGGTGCCGCGACGCCCGGAGCCCTGTTTGCAATTGGCGCGTCATTGGCCAGCAAGTCGGCGGAACGCGTGCAAATCGCGGGTTGGCTCAGCTTTTGCAAACTGGTGGTACATCCTGCCTGTGTCGCAATCGTCCTGATTTGGGTGATCCCCGTCGCGACATTTCCTGCGTCAATAGCCATCGCTGCGGCCGCTCTGCCGGTTGCGGGAAACGTTTATATGCTTGCCGCACATTACGGCGTTGCGCCGCATAGAGCATCGGCGGCAATCCTTCTTTCTACTGCCGCAAGTATTCTGACTGTACCCGTCGTGATTGCGTGGGTGGGAACGCTTTAGGTTTCTGCGCTTCGAATTATCCCCTTAACCCGTCGCGCACAGGCTTTACGCAGCGGCTTGGTAAGGGTAGCCATGGCCCGAACCTAACGTAAGGACACGAGCCAGATGGAAACCCTTTCGGAAAACGCCTGTTTCGGGGGCGTGCAAGGCGTCTATCGCCATACCTCCTCCGCGTGTAACTGCGACATGACCTTTGGCTTGTTCTTGCCCGCCGAAGCAAAAGACGGACCCGTCCCTGTACTGTGGTATCTGTCCGGGCTTACATGCACCCATGAAAACGCAATGACGAAGGCCGGGGCGCAGTCGTGGGCGGCTGAACAGGGAATTGCGGTCGTGTTTCCCGATACTTCGCCGCGCGGTGAAGGCGTGGCTGATCACGAGGATTACGATCTGGGTCAGGGCGCCGGGTTTTATGTCAACGCGACGCAAACCCCATGGGCCCCCCACTTTAAGATGTGGGATTATGTGGCCGAGGAACTGCCCGCGCTGCTGGCAGAGCATTTCGCGATTGATATGGATCGTCAGGCCATCACTGGGCATTCCATGGGTGGCCATGGTGCGCTGACGCTGGCGATGAACTTGCCGGGGCGGTACCGTTCAGTTTCGGCCTTTGCGCCGATCTCGAATCCGACGGGGGCGGATTGGGGCCGCAAACAACTGGCCGCCTATCTAGGGGATGATGAGGGCGCCTGGGCCAAGCATGATGCCTCGCTGATGATGAAGGAAAAGGGTTTTGACGGACCTGTCCTGATCGACACCGGGGCCAGTGACCAGTTCATCGACCTGCTGCGCCCCGAGGCGCTGGCAGAAGCCATTGCAGAGCGTCGCCAGCAGGCCACCTATCGCCTTCAGCCGGGCTATGATCATTCGTATTTCTTTGTATCGACCTTCATGGAAGATCACATCACCTTTCACGCAGAGGCGCTGTACGGAGACTGAGGCATGAGCGACTTTGATTACGACCTGATCATCATCGGGTCTGGCCCCTCGGGGCGGTCGGCAGCGATTCAGGCGGGTAAGCTGAAACGCCGGGTGCTGGTGATCGACCGAAAGGATCGGTTCGGCGGCGTGTCAGTACATACCGGTACGATCCCGTCAAAAACCCTGCGTGAAACGGTTCTGAACCTGTCGGGCTGGCGCGAGCGCAGCTTTTATGGCCGCTCGTACCGGGTGAAGGATCAGATCCGCGCCGACGACCTCAAGGCGCGTCTGCACATGACGCTGGATCATGAAGTTGACGTTCTGGAACATCAGTTCAACCGAAACCATGTGGAAACCCTGAATGGGCTGGCGCGATTTGTCGGCCCGCATGAGGTTGAGGTTGCGACCGACGCTGGTGACACGACCCGCCTGACCGCCGCAAAGTTTCTGATCGCGACCGGGACCAAAACTTACCGCCCCGACTATGTGCCATTTAATGGCAAGACCGTGGTCGATGGGGATGACTTTCTTGAAATGGCCGAAATCCCAAGGTCGCTTTGCGTGATTGGCGCGGGTGTGATTGGGGTGGAATATGCCACCATGTTTTCGGCGCTGGACGTGCGGGTTACGCTGATCGAACCGCGCGACACGTTTCTGGATTTCATCGACAGCCGCCTGATCCACGATTTCACTCACCAGATCCGCGAGAACGGCGTGGACCTGCGTCTGGGTTCTGCGGTCGAAAAGATCGAAGACGCAGGCGGCCATGTCGAGGTGACATTGGCCAATGGGCGTCACGTGCGGTCCGAGATGCTGCTATTTGCGGCTGGCCGAATGGGTGCGACTTCGGCCCTGAACTTGTCTGCTGTGGGGCTTGAGACAGACCACCGCAACCGGATCAATGTGGACCGCAAAACCTATCAGACTGCCGTGCCGCATATCTATGCGACGGGCGACGTGATCGGGCATCCTTCGCTGGCATCGACATCGCTGCAGCAGGGCCGCGTCGCCGCGTGTCACGCCTTGGAGACCCCTACCCTTCCGGAAAGCCCGTGGTATCCCTATGGCATCTATTCGGTGCCCGAGATTTCCACCTGCGGCATGTCCGAGGAAGAACTGCAGGAGCGCGGCATCCCATACGAGGTCGGCGTGGCACGATTCCGCGAAACCTCTCGCGGGCATATCATGGGCTTGGAACATGGTATGCTGAAGATGCTGTTCTCGCTAAAAACCCGGCGGGTTCTTGGCGTGCAGATTGTCGGCGAAGGCGCGACCGAACTGATCCACATCGCGCAGGCGGTGCTGAACCTGAAGGGAACGGTAGACTATTTCGTACAGAATACGTTCAACTATCCGACGCTGGCCGAGGCGTACAAAATCGCAGGTCTGGATGCTTTCAACCGAATGCCCATTCCGGATGAGTTCAAGGTGCGCAAGACATCAGCCGAAAAAAAGGCGAAGAACGCGTGACGACGCTGTTCATCGACGCCGACGCCTGTCCGGTTAAAGCCGAGGCTGAACGCGTCGCTACGCGGCACAAGGTACAGATGGCTCTTGTCTCCAATGGTGGCTTGCGGCCTTCGGCCAATCCACTGGTGCAAATTGTTATCGTATCTGAGGGTGCGGATGAGGCCGATAAGTGGATCGCTGAACGTTGTGGCGCAGGCGATGTGGTTGTCACGTCCGATATCCCGCTTGCCGCGAAATGTGTTGAGGCTGGCGCGCGCGTATTACGCCCCAACGGCGAAGCGTTCACCGCAGCCAATATTGGACAACAACTGGCTATGCGTGACCTGATGGCAGACCTTCGCGCCGCCAATCCGCTTGGTGCTGGCGGTGGCGGCAAACCCTTTGGCAAAGCCGACAGATCGCGGTTTCTGGACGCGCTGGAACGGGAATTGCGGGCAGCGCAAAAAGCATAGTCCTCGCGCCGGGGGGCGTTTTGCGCTGCGGTTGGGTCTTGTCAATCGGCGCCTGGCTTGATTCAGTCGGCGCCGACGTAAACCTTCAGAACAGGTGTGCCCATGGCGGTTGAAGCCGTAGTTTTTGACATCGGAAATGTCCTTATCGAATGGCAGCCCGAACGTTACTACGACAAGGTGATCGGCGAAGACCGTCGCCGGGCCATGTTTGAAGAAGTCGATCTACATGGAATGAACGACCTTGTGGATCAAGGACATCACTTCACGGACACGATCTATGACTGGGCCGAGAAATACCCCAAGTGGCGCGAAGAAATTCGGATGTGGCACGATAAGTGGATCGAACTGGCCGCGCCCGAAATTCCGCATTCGGTCCGTTTACAGCGTGCTTTGCGGGGAAAAGGCGTGCCAGTTTTTGCTCTGACCAATTTTGGAGTACAGAATTTTGACTATGCGACAACGGTCTACCCATTTCTGAACGAGTTCGACAGGCACTATGTTTCGGGAAGGCTGCAAGCGGTCAAACCGCACGTCCCTATCTACCAAATGGTCGAAGAAGACTGCGGCCTTTCACCCGATACTTTGTTGTTCACCGACGATCGCCTTGAAAACATTGAAACGGCGCATTCACGTGGATGGCAGACGCACCACTTTGAGGGCGCGCAGGGGTGGGCTGACCGCCTTGTCAAAGAAGGGCTGTTGAAGCCCGAAGAAGCCGTCTAGCTCAGGCGGGGACTGCATCCCTGTTTTCACGTATAGGCAGGTGAACGATTGCGCTGAATGCTCCGATTGCGACCCCAATCCACCAAACCAGCGTGTAATCGCCATATTGATCATAAAGGCGTCCCCCAAGCCAAATACCCAGAAAACTGCCAAGCTGGTGGCTGAAAAAGATAATCCCGTAAAGGGTGCCCATGTAGCGCAGACCATAAAGATGCGCGACCAGACCCGAGGTCAGCGGCACGGTTGCGAGCCAAAGCGAACCCATGACCAACGAAAAGACAACCACGGAAAGTGGTGTGATCGGAAAGATAATGAAGGCTGCGGCCGCAAAAGTTCGCGCGGTGTAGACGGACGCCAGAAGGTATTTCTTGGGATAGCGACTTCCGGCCCATCCCGCCAGCAAGGTCCCTCCGATATTCGCCAGACCAATCAAAGAGATGGACACGGCCCCCAGCGCCGATGTCGTTTTGATGCCAATGGAATGTAAAATACCCCCCGACATGATCGGGCCGCACATCTCGGTCACGAAGGCAGGGAAATGGGCTGTCACAAACCCAAGCTGATACCCGCAGCTAAAGAACCCAAGAAAAATGAGGGTGTAGGAAGGATCGCGAAGGGCCCGCCCCAATATTTCCCCCATGCTTTCCTGTAATTCTGCCTTCGACACCGTTTGCGGTGCCCGCATGAAAGGCAGCGTCAAAATCAACGCAAGAATCGCGATGGCGAAGACGATAAATACTTGCTGCCAAGGAAGAAATGTCAGCATCCATTCGGCTGCCGGAGCACCAATTATCTGCCCACAACTGCCGGCGGCGGTTACCAAGGCAAGAGACATCGACCGGTTTTCATCCGAAGAGGCGCGACCAACGACGGCAAGCACAAGGCCAAATCCCGTCCCGGCAATGCCGAACCCAACAAGCCAAGCATACATCTGATGTTCGAGCGGCGTCACCGACCACGCCGACAGCACCATACCAGCGGCATAAGTCAGTGCCCCCAACACGATGGCACGCCGGTCGCCGGTTTTTTCCGCAATAGCGCCAAATATGGGCTGTCCGATTCCCCATGCCAGATTCTGAATCGCGATAGCCATCGAAAAATCTGTGCGCAGCCATCCGAACTCTTGTTCAATCGGGATCTGGAACACACCAAATGACGCGCGCACGGCGAAACTGACCGTCACGATAATACAACCGACGATC
Source organism: Ruegeria sp. HKCCA5491 (assembly GCF_013034565.1). Classification (NCBI taxonomy): domain Bacteria; kingdom Pseudomonadati; phylum Pseudomonadota; class Alphaproteobacteria; order Rhodobacterales; family Roseobacteraceae; genus Ruegeria; species Ruegeria sp. HKCCA5491. Next base: position 84,068 of record NZ_WQGG01000015.1, on the reverse strand, counting down.
AGGATAGGATTCAGAAGGCGCGGTGGCTGGGGCATTGAAACCTCATGACATTGGAAGGCAGACGCTAAATCAAAAATTAGTCCGGTCAATTCAGAAGTTTTGGGGCCGTAGATAAGCAAAATTGATGCAGGGCAGGTCTGGCTGCTTTTCAATGCGCGATGCAGAGGGTATGCCTCGGGCTATGACGGATTTGATTTCGCTTTATGAGGCTCGCGTCGCAGATGGAACCCTCACACGGGATGACGCGCAAGAGGCAGTTCTACCGCATTTTGAACGCATCCGCTCAACGTTGGCGAAACCGGTAAAGCGCGGTTTGTTTCGCAAGCCACCCCCGCCGCCTAAAGGATTGTATCTGTGGGGCGGCGTTGGGCGCGGCAAGTCCATGTTGATGGACATGTTCGTCGACGCTCTTGACGGCATTCCGGCTAGGCGCGTGCATTTTCATGCCTTCATGCAGGAAATTCATGCCGGTATGCACAAGGCCAGAAACGATGGTGTTGAAGATGCCTTGGCCCCAGTTGCGGACGCCGTCGTCAAGTCGGTTCGGTTGCTGGCATTTGATGAAATGCAGATCACGGATATCACGGATGCCATGATCGTTGGGCGTCTGTTCGATCTGCTGCACGCAGGTGGGGTTGTCGTGATCACGACGTCGAACCGTCACCCTGACGACTTGTACAAGGATGGTTTGAACCGGCAACTCTTCCTGCCATTCATTGCCCATATCAAGGAACAGCTGCAGGTGTGGGAGCTGATCTCGCCAACGGATTATCGCCAAAACCGTTTGGAAGGTGCGCCTGTCTATTTCTCACCCATTGGACCTGAAGCACGGCAGAACATCCGCTCGGTCTGGAACGACCTGTCCGGCGGCGTTGCAGATCCGCTGATACTGCAGGTCAATGGCCGTGCGGTCGAGTTACCTGAGTTTCGGAATGGCGTTGCGCGGGCCAGCTTCTATGATCTTTGCGGCCGGATGCTGGGACCTGCGGATTATCTTGCCATCGCAGAGGCGGTCAAGGTTCTGGTGCTAGAGGATATCCCCCGTCTGTCGCGGAACAACTTTAACGAAGCCAAGCGCTTTGTGACGTTGATTGATGCGTTGTACGAGGCCAAAGTGCGGCTGATCTGCTCGGCAGCGGCTGAGCCGGAGATGCTGTATGTCGAAGGTGAAGGCACCTTTGAATTTGAGCGTACCGCGTCACGTCTGCGGGAAATGCATGATCAGGATTGGGGGAATTAGGGGGCTCTGCCCCCGCCGCGGCAAGCCGCGCCTCCCCCGGGATATTTTTAGGCCAGGTGAAGTATCAGGCGTTTTCGCGCAGGACGTTCCCAGCCAGATAGAGGGAACCGCAGATCAGGACGCGAGCCTGAGGATCATTGCCGACAATGGACTGAAGGGCATCTGTGACGCTGTCTGCAGTGGTCGTTGCCAGTCCTACCTGGGCGGCGGCGGCGGCGGTTTCATCCGCGCTAAGGGTTGCGGCCTCGCCCGGAATTGAAACGGCTGTCAGGCTTTGGCACTGATTGGCCAAGGGCTTTAGGTACCCGGTTACATCTTTTGTGTTCAGCATGCCGCAGATCATATGCGTTGGGCGTGACGGAAGTTTCGCAAGCACATCCGCAAGCGCAACACCCGCGGCGGCGTTGTGACCGCCATCCAGCCATAGTTCAGCATCTTGGGCTTGCTCGACCAAGGGACCCGACTTTAATCGTTGCATCCGTGCGGGCCATTCGGCCTTTGTTACTGCGGCCTCATACGCGTCGTCCCCCAGATCCAAATGACGCATGACTGCAAGGGCCGCGCCTGCGTTCTGAATCTGGTGCGCGCCCAGGAGGTTCGGCAGTGGCAGGTCACGGAGACCTGTTTCGTCCTGATACACGAGACGCCCGTTTTCTTCGACGACATGCCAGTGCTGGCCATGAATCAACAGGGGTGCGCCAAGGCGAGCGGCGGTGTATTCAATCACCTCCAGCGCTTCATCTTGTTGCGGCCCAACGATACAAGGGACCCCGGGTTTGATGATGCCCGCCTTCTCGGCCGCTATTTTTCCAAGGGTATTCCCCAGAAACTGTTCATGGTCGATGGATACAGGGGTGATTACTGTGACCGCAGGATTATGCACGACGTTTGTCGCGTCCAGACGTCCACCCAATCCGACTTCGAGCAGGGTGTAATCCGCAGGCGTGCGTGCAAATGCTAGCAGCGCGGCGCAGGTTGTTATTTCAAAATACGTGATGGTATCGCCGTTATTCGCGGCGTAACACTCGTCCAGTACTTCGGTAAGTGCAGGTTCAGAAATCAATTCTCCGGCGAGGCGGATGCGTTCGTGAAACCGTGCCAGGTGAGGTGAGGTATAGGCATGGGCCTTAAGACCTGCCCCTTCCAACCCGGCGCGGATCATGGCCAGGGTCGACCCCTTGCCATTTGTTCCGGCAATATGGATGACGGGCGGTAGTTTTTCCTGCGGATAGTCCAATGCGACCAGCAAACGCCATACGCGGTCCAAGGTCAGGTCAATGATCTTGGGGTGAAGCGCCATCATCCGTTCGAGGATGAGGTCCGACGACTGAGGGGTCATTTCTCTTGTGCAGTGTCAGCCGGATTGCCGGGCTGTGCTTCTTCAGGTTTGGGGGCTGGAAGGTCACCTTTGACCGCAGGAGGTTGATTCATCAACATCCGCGTGATGGTGATCAGTTCCTCACGCATTTCTGTACGCTTGGTTACCCGGTCCAACATCCCATGATCCAAAAGGTATTCCGCGCGCTGGAACCCTTCGGGCAGCTTTTCGCGAATTGTTTGTTCAATAACGCGCGGCCCGGCAAAACAGATCAGAGCGTTGGGTTCTGAGATATGCACGTCGCCCAGCATCGCATATGATGCCGTAACCCCGCCGGTCGTCGGATGGGTCAGCACGACAATGTAAGGCAGGTTGGCTTCCTTGAGCATTTCGACTGCCACCGTTGTACGCGGCATTTGCATCAGGCTTAGTATGCCTTCCTGCATCCGTGCGCCACCCGCAGCCGAGAACAGGATCAGCGGGCGCTTGAGTTTTACGGCCTCTTGCGCGGCGGCAATGATGGCGTTGCCGACATACATGCCCATCGACCCACCCATGAAGGAAAAGTCTTGTGCGGCGGCAATAATCGGCGTGCGTCCGATTTCACCCTTGGCAACAAGCATCGCTTCTTTTTCGCCCGTCTTTTTCTGGGCCGCCTTCATGCGATCGGGATATTTTTTCTGATCCCGAAACTGCAGCGGGTCGTCTTTGGGGGCGGGAACGTCTACCTCGATGAAGATTCCGCCATCAAAAAGATGCTTGAACCGGTCCCGCGGCGTGATCGCCATGTGATGGTCGCACTGGGTACAGACATTTTGGTTTTCCGCCAGCTCGCGGTGAAACAGCATCGTCCCGCATTCGTTGCATTTGTGCCAAAGGTTTTCGGGCACTTCCCGACGCGAGAAGATCGAGTTGATCCGGGGGCGGACGTAATTTGTGATCCAGTTCATATCGGAACCTTGCTAGTGCGGCTTTGAGGTCAAATAAGACGCTGCGGAAAGAAATGCAATCAACGCCTGAGCGCAAGGCGTGCTGTCAGCCAGCCGACGATCATGACGGCGAAGTCTACATATAACCATCCGCGCACCATATCCGTGTCGGACATGTCATAGGGCAGAATGAAAAGGGCCAGGCCGCTCAAGTTGTCTGGCAACGAGATCAGCAGCAGCGCAATAAGGTTATTGAAGAAATGCAAGGCGATAGCCGGACCCAGTGTGCCGGACCGCGCCGTGAGGTCAGCCGCAAGCAGGCCGAACATGCAAGACCACAACGCGATCAGCCCCGCATTGTCCCCTGCAGCAGCCGGCGCGTAGTGGCCGAGGGCAAATAACAGGGACGGTAGTCCCATCCAAATGATGGGGGACTGGAACCGAGCTGCAAGGCTTTGTTGTATGTACCCGCGAAACAGCACTTCCTCGGCGCTGGTTTGAATCAGTACCGCTAGCAGCGACAGCGGCAACAGCATTAACCACGTGGAGAGACCCAGATTAGGGGTCAACGGAGCCCCCATGTCATAGGGTGGCAGGACTGCGATCACCAAACCAAGGATCAGCAGCGCGCGAAACACAACCCAGAATTGGCGCGCACTTCTTCGAAATGAGCCAAGAACAGAACCCATCGACCTATTTTGAAGCCGCCGAACCGCCATCCTGACGCCTAGCGTGACGAAGCCAAAACTAGACAATAAAATAATCATCGCCAGCGGTGTAGACCCTGTCAAAAACCCTTCGGCCACCGCATTTGACCCAAAGCCCACAACCACGCTGAATAGAACGAGGTTCAGTACGGTGACCACAACAGCGACCAAGCCCAAGCCGACAAGCAGGCGCCAAAGCTCGGGCTTTGGGCGCGCTTCGGCAACCAGACCTTCATGTGCGGCGTAGTACGCTGGGCGGGGTTCAGACACGGTCACTTTCACCTTCTGCTAGGTCAAACTCTTCCCAGAATTCGGTTGAATCTTTGGTGGCGTTTATTTGATCTGCCAGAGAATTCAGATAACCCGCAACGGTTTCAAGCAATTGAACGGCCACACCTGCATCGCTTTCGACGACAGCGCGAAGTTCCTCCGCACCGATTCGAAGGAACGAACAGTCGCTGACCGCGACCAGATTCAACTGCCTTGGATCATTGGTTATGATTGAAAGATCGCCGATCAACCGGCCCGGCCCGACCGTTGAAATCGGACGGGAACCGCCGCCGTCTTCGGGCCATTCAAGACTGGCCTCACCGGAAATGCAAAGATACGCCGCATCCGGCGCTTGCCCGTGAGAGAATATCACCTGCCCGGCTGCCACATCATACCATTGCGCCGAAAACGCCAACAGGCGCTGGTTTTTTGCATCTATTCCGGCGAACAGTTCGGTCGATGAAATGATCTTCAGCTTGCGGCCCAGATCGCCGACAACGCTGGCGTCTTCCTCGGCGGTCGCTTTCGAGACACCGTCGATGCGCCCATCTTTGATCTCGACGAACAGGTCATAGGCTTCGGGATGGGCAAAGCTGTCCTCCATGAAGATCATGATCGAATCCGGCAACAACTCGCGCAGCTTCAGTCGCGTGCGCAGGCGGCTTTCGGAATCGTGGCTGGCCAGCGCCTTGTCGAGGATCAGCACATCGGGGCGCTTGATCCCCGCACGCGAGAAGGCGGCCCTTTCCTGGAAGACCGTCGGCAAGTTGTTTCCACCCAAGCCGGATGGCAGGTCATAGATGATGGCCGCTGCTCGGCGACGTAAACCGGCCTCGTTCATGGTTTCCGCAACAACATCCTCGATCTCATCCGCATGGGCCCCTGCCGTCAGTGAAATCCGACCAAACAGAGCATTCTCCATAGCCGTCATGCGCCCGATATAGGCATCAGGGTCTACGGGGATGAACATGCCATCCATTGATGTTCGCAGCCGTTCAGCCTGATTGCTTCGGATCGAAAGGATCTTTTCTTTGTATTCATCCGGGAAATCCGGGCCGATCTGCTCGGCCGTCAACAGGAAAGGGACCGTTAGCAGCAATGCGCGCTCGCGTTCGCTGATCGCGTCGTCGCCCTTAGCAATGCGCCGTTCCTCGATATCCAGCAGCCGATAGTACATCTCCTTGGTCATACCAAGGCGCAGGAACAGCGGGTGGTCTGTCCCGTCGCGCCCAAACGTGCGGTTCAGTGTCTTGAGAACCGCGCTTGAGATACCCATCGCGTCATCGTCCAACTCATGCGCGCGCAGCATGGACATGAACCGTCCGTCACCGGCCAGAATATCCGGAGAAATGTCCCGCGACGGAGCCGCATAAAGCAGGTTGCCGCCCAAGGGAACGGCTGGATTGAACCGATCCGGGTCGAACCGGTAAACATAGCGATCCAACCCTCTGTCCCTAAGCCGCTCGGCAACAACGTCGCGCAAACCCACGATGTCACGCGCAAGTGTCGGGTGCTGAACCGGGTCGAACTGGCTGCGCAACGTGCGGCGGAACATGAACTCGTCAATGCCCATCGCTTCAACAAGTTGGAACCACCAATCGCGGATTTCTTCGGCATCTTCCAGACCGGCCAGTCCGGGATCAATCCAGTCATCAGACAAGGAATCCACTGGGTTTCCGGCGCGTTCCGCTTCGATCTGCCATCGGCTAGGGGCCTTTTTTGCGTCTTCCTCATGCTGAGGATGGGTTCGCAGCGGCATAAGCAGGTTGTCCCCCAGCGTGCCATCAAACAGGTAAGGGCGAGAATATGCATATCCGATCCGCGCCGCGATCACAGCCTGATGCAAGCCCTGAAGATCGTGCCCTGCTATGACGACGTCCCCCTGAACCGGCAAAATTTCCCGGGTCAGCAATTGTGCCAAAGCGCTGCGTTCGGCCGCGTTTGATGACTTGATGGCCACACGGGCACCCTTGGGTATGGTCAAGTCGATGTCTTCCAGGACCGTCTTTCCGTCACCATCGCGAACGGTGATGTTCTGAAGCTGAATCGCGCCCGTGAGATGAGGAATGGTCTCGGGTTCGCCCAAAAACAACTCTTCGGGGATCATGTTGTCAGGCGCAAAACGCTCGGTCACAACTTCCCACCGCAGCGACATGTCCTGCACCTGATTGTAATAGGTCAGCAGGTCTTTCCACGGGCCGCTGAGATCCTTGTAAGCACCCAATGCGGCGACAAGCGCGCCCACAGTCACCTCGCCCTTGATCGCAAGATACCCGCCTACTGAATAGAACAGGAACGGCGTGATCTGCGTGATCAGGTTGTTGAGGAACTTCATGAAGAACTTCTTGTTGTAGATCTTGAAACGGATTTCGAACAAGGTTCCCAAACGGTGACTGAACTGTGCCAGGCGATACCGCCAACCGCCATTGGTGCGAAGATCACTGATCCCTGCCGCGCTTTCGCCGATCTCGGAACTCAGTCTGCGCACTTCCTGAATGCGATCTTTGTTCAGAAGGTTGATCTGCCGCTGTAGCTTAGGGATCAGCCAGGCCTGCAGCGGGATCAGTGCGATACTGGCCAAACCAAACCAGACGCTTTGCATGAACAGAAAAGTGACAATAGTCATCATCTGACCAAACTGAAACACCGGCTGTGCGATGGCGTCGCCCATCAGCCCGCCCATCGGCTCGGCCTCGGATGTGATCATGGATACCAACTCACCCTGACTGGTGGTGGCAAAATAGGACTTGGGAAACCGCATGGTACGATGGATCAGCGTAAAGCGCAGGCGGCGCAGCATCCGTTCGGCCAGCACGCCCTTCATTGTGTTGATCCGCATCTTCATCAATCCGCTGGCAATCACGGTCGCCAGAAACGCAACGCAGAGGATCAGAAGATACTGCACCTGCGTGAACGTCACGCCCATTACCGTCACGCTATCACTGGGCGCACCGATGGCATCGTTGATGATCTGCTTTGGCAGTTCGAGCGAGGCATAAAGAAACGGAAACGAGAATACAGTCAGAACCAGCAACACAAGCTGTTGTTTCTTTGAATATTTCCAGATGAATGAAAAAAGAGTGGGTTCCATGCCCCGGCCTTGTATTAAAAATTGGTATGCAGTTTTTCGGATGATCCACAGCAATCAGGTGCCGGACGGTACGCATAGACCCGGTTGATTGCAAGAACGCCGCCTGACGTATCAGAACGCCACCGGACTGCCCAGCCCAAAGCGTAATGGCGTTTCGCGAAAATTAATCCTGTTTGTTCGAATTCCGCTTTATCCTGATCGCTGTCTTTGACTAAAGAGAAGTACCTTCAGGCGATAGGATTATGGGCAGACTTCTGGATCGCTATATACACCGCAAAGTTCTTGCGCGTTGGCGTCAGGCTGCACAGTCTGCATCAGACGCCGCGCCCGCGACTTTGCGCGCACAACGAGACGAGGCGCGCAGGCTGCGCGGTCACCTCGACCACTTGATTCACGAAGCAGACGGTCAACTGATGCGCCCGCTGATTGGCTCGTCTCAGTTTCCTAAGCCGCTGGGAACAGATTGGTACTGGCGGCCGGATCTTTGGCGGGGACCGCTGCCGCGTTCCGGTGTGGCATCGGCCCCTCGTAAAGTCACGGTGGATCAGCATGTGTCTTTGTTTCATGACTGCCGTTTGTCCGAGATTGGAATCCGACAAACGCGAAACACGCGGGACGCCGACCTTGCCGCATTTGGACTGAGCCTTGAAGTATTCGGGTTCACCGGATCATTTCTGTCCCTGACCGTTGATTTGCCTGTTGAGGCCACGCAAGGATTCAGCAAACAACATCTGGTGCGGGTTGACGTGCATGCCGAGGCAGAGCGCCCATCAAGCATCATGGCGCGGCTGAATATCCAGCACGGCCCAAATACCGATCAGGTCCTGCGTCCGCTTGACATATCCCACACCTGCAGCGTGGCAGATTTCGATCTTGCGCATTTACCTTTGAATGAACGGCGCATTGATAAGGTTTGGCTGGACTTGATCATGGACAATCCCGCAATGAACCGCATCATTCTGCGCGACCTGACCTTCTGCCGCCACTTCCGTGCCGATTTGTGAGTTACTTGGATATGACACCCCCTATTCTGACGCCCATCCGACTGGAAAACGGCATCTGGCACGGGCACCTTTCAGCAGAAACGGAACCTCGGATCGAAGTTCGGTATCTGGGGCAAGAACTGGATGGTGTTGCCTTGTCTCCGACCAAAGGCGGATGGGCTCTGAGCGTAGAAGTCCCCACCGCAGCCTTGTCCGACGGGGTCCACAGTTTTCTAATCGTGGACCGGGAAACGTCACAGAAACTTGCTGATTTCACTGTGATCGCTGGAACGGCGGCGGCTGACGACATAAGAGCCGAGGTCAACTTGCTGCGCGCCGAACTGGATATGTTGAAGCGCGCTTTCCGCCGGGTACAGACGTCGGGCGACTAGGCAATCGACCCCCCGGAGACCGCATAACCCTATCTTTCGGCTTGTTTCCATGCATCATAGATGCATTTTTCGGGAACAGGGTGCGTTCATGGACCGAGCCAGCATAATCAAGGTTATCGCGCTGATGGTGACAGGGTTCGGCATCGGCATCGACTTTACGGGTGCCTTGATATTGGTACCCGCGATCGAAAACAGCTTTGACGCTGATATCACCAGCACTCAGTGGGTGCTGAATATCTATGCCCTGTTTTTTGCCATGACCATGGTCGCGGGTGGCCGCATGGGGGATATGTTTGGCCATCGCAGGATGATGCTGATTGGCCTTTCAATCTTTCTGTTTTCCTCGGTCATGTGTTTTGTTTCGCCAAGCCTGGATTTTCTGATCGCGTCACGTGCCTTGCAGGGGATCGGCGCAGGATGCGTGTGGCCCTGCACTTTGGCCTTCGGTGCCACCAAGGTTTCCAAACCAGAACACAGAGCCATGATCATGGGTCTGATCCTTGCCGGCGTAACCACCGGCAATGTCTTCGGTCCGATGATCAGCGGCATGGCCGTCAGCTTTGGTGACTGGAGGATGTTCTTTCTGGCAAATGTCGTCTTCTCGACCATTTCGATGGTGACAGCTCTTGTTTTGATGGAGCGTGAAACTCAGCACAAAAAGGGCGAGCACCTGGATTTCGCTGGTATGGGCCTTCTTTCCTTTGCGGTTTTGTTACTGCTCTACGGGCTGGACGTGGGTGCCGATTGGGGATGGACGTCAGTCCCGTTACTAATGCTGTTCTTCGTCAGCGCCGTCTTGTTTTTCTTTTTCCCGATGGTCGAAAAGCGTGTGAAAGAGCCGTTGCTGATGCCGCAAATGATGCAGAACCGCGAGTTCCGAATTACGCTAGGCCTTAACATGTTCAATGTATCGGCGGCCTTTGTCGGATTGCTGTATTTCCCGCAATATATGCAAAAGGTTCTGGGCTGGTCGGTGTTTCATTCGGCGCTTGGCCTTGCCCCGCTGACCGTTTTGTTGGCCGTCGGGTCGATCGTTTCGGGTACGCTTTATAATGACTTTGGCCCCAAACGCCTGCTGCTCTGGGGTTATCTCATCGCAACCGTGGGTGCAGTCAGTATCGTCGTGATGCCCAGTGGCCTTGGCTATTTCCAGATTTTGCCCGGCATGGCGATGATTGGCTTGGGTGCCACGCTTACTGTCGGGCCCTCCGGCACGGCCGCTGTCTGCGCCGTCAAGCCTGAACGCGCGGGGCTGGTAGGCGGATTAAGCTTTATGACCCACCTGGTCTATGGGGCGATCTCGGTCGCCTGTGCAACGGCGATCATGTATGTCACCAGCCTGTCCAGTCTTGGCAAAAGGCTTTCCGAGGACGGCATCAACATGTCAGAGGCGGATCAAAGGGCCATTAACGGGGGAACCCTGACAACGGACTCAGCAAAGGCGGTCATGTCCAAGCTCAGTTCGGCAGAAGCGGAAAGCGTTAAGTCCGCAATCGCTGCAGCGTTCGACACAGGTATGAACATGGCGTTTGTCTTTGCCGCCATATCTGTTTCGGTGGGTGTCGTTCTGGCGATGATGCTAGACGAAGACAAGCTGCGCAGCGTCGAAAGCTGAGGGAAAGAAAAAGGGCCGCCAGTTGGCGGCCCTGGTATTTTATTGGGATGGCCCGTTTGGACTAAACGCTGAAAGACCCTTGAGAATGTCAATGGCATAGGCCAGTTGATAATCCTCTTCCCGTAGTTCAGCCGTTTCCTCGGCCTTGGCGCGATCTTCCTCTATCTGGCGAATCTCATCTTCGCTCAGACTGTCATTGTTCAGGCTGCCACGCAGATCAGCCTCGGACCGGGTGCGCGCATCGCTTTCGTCTTCTTCTGTTTCTGGCGCCGAACGCGGTTGCTCGACGATGATGTCCGGGCTGACACCAAGCGCCTGAATCGAGCGGCCCGACGGGGTATAGTAGCGCGACGTGGTCAGGCGCATTGCGCCGTCGCCCCGCAGAGGCATGACGGTCTGTACCGACCCTTTACCAAAGCTCTTAGTCCCAACAACAATCGCACGGCGGTGATCCTGAAGCGCACCTGCGACGATCTCGGACGCTGATGCAGATCCACCATTGATCAGCACGACAATTGGCTTGCCTTCGGCCAGATCGCCCGGCGTTGCATTAAACCGCTCGCCATCATTTGCGTCACGGCCGCGGGTCGAGACAATCTCGCCTTCGTTCAGGAAGGCATCAGACACTTTGATCGCCTGCGTCAACAGCCCGCCCGGGTTGTTCCTGAGGTCGAGGACAACGCCGTTGACCTTGTCGATACCGCCGATTTCGGCGATCTGCTCATTCAATCCTTCTTCCAGATTGGGGAAGGTCTGGTCGTTGAAAGTGGTTACACGCAGCACGACGCTTGTGCCTTCGGTCCGGGCGCGCACAGCAGTCAGCTTGATCGTGTCGCGGATGATGGTGACGTCAAAAGGATCAGTTTCACCTTCCCGGACGACCGTGATGATAATCTCGGACCCGACAGGGCCGCGCATCAGGTCAACGGCCTTATCCAGCGTCAGCCCCAAGATGCTTTCGCCATCAACATGCGTGATGAAGTCTCCTGCCTCGATCCCCGCCTCATCCGCCGGAGTACCGTCGATGGGTGAGACGACTTTTACAAAGCCTTCTTCCTGTGTGACCTCGATGCCCAACCCACCGAACTCACCCCGGGTTTGGACGCGCATCTGCTCGGCGTCATCAGGCGACAGATAGCTTGAATGCGGGTCCAGCGATGTCAGCATCCCGTCAATCGCGGCTTCAATCAGTTCTTCGGGCTCAACCTCTTCGACATATTGCGCGCGAATGCGTTCAAAAATATCGCCAAACAGGTCCAGTTGCTCATACACGCTGGCCTTGTTTTCGGCCTCTTGAGCAAGCAGGGGACCGGCAATCTGTGTCGTTGCGACGATACCTGCCAGGGTTCCGGCCAAACCGGCCATCACAAATTTCTTCATACTCGTTTATCCATCCTTGTCGGTCCGAAACCAAGATTCCGGGTCCACGGGGCTGTTATCTTGTCTTACCTCTATATAGAGCGTTTCTGACCGCTCAGTTCCAGTGCCATCACCGCTTGTTGACAAAATAGCGCCTATTTCTGGTGTTTCCCCGGGCATCAACCCGACCGGAGTGCCCTCGGGGATCACTTGTCCGGTCTCGCCATAAACCTCCTGCAAGCCTGCAAAAACGAACAGCAGTCCCGGCTGAGGTTCAAGAATTATCAGGTTGCCAAGTTCCAACAAAGGCCCGCGATATCGAATGGTTGCGGCAGTTGGCGACGTGACAATCGCGCGTGGCCGGGTTGCCAGGACGATACCTGGTCGGGTGACACCTGCAGCATCAGATTCGTTGGCGTGGTGCAAAATGACACCCCGCGCTGGCAGAGCGATCTGGCCTTGTCGGTTTGAAACATTCGCATCGGTCTGCGCGATTTCACCTTCCGATATTTCCGACAATCCGCTGGCAAACCCTTCCAGAGTTTCGGTCGAGGAAATCAGAATGGCGGTGCGGATCGGGTCTTCTACAAATCTGCGGGGCAAGTCCGTTCTATCAGAGATCGCTTCGCTCAACTTGGTGCGCGCGGTCTGCACCCCAACCAACCCTTCGGTCAGGGTTTCAGACGCGTTCTGCTGCAAAAGGCGCAGCGTCTGAACCTCATGCAGGTTTTCGGCCAATGCCTGTGCGCGGGCATTCAAGGCCGGAGTGACTTCGGACAGCATCATCCCGGCGCGCGCCGACCCCAACGGGCCAGACGGGTGCAGCATGAGAACCGGCGGCGCGGTTGTCTCAATGGTTTGAAGGACACCCAATAGCTGGGCCACATCCTCTTCGCGTGCGTGCAGTTCGGCGGTCAATTGGGCCTCACGCGTGGCGGCCCGGCGCAAACCGTCCCGCATTGCTGAAAGCCCGGCTTCATAGGCCTGTATTGTCGCAGTCAGTGCGCGTACGCGATCTCGGGCACTGTCAGCTTCGGTCAGTGCAATTGACGCCTGTTCAAGTTTGCGCGCGGCGTTCAGCGCAGCCGTCGACGGATCAGTCTGTGCGCTGGCAGGCGACGTGAGAGCCATCGCCAGAATAAGCGCGCGAAGCGTCATGACAACAAACTCTGCCCGGTCATCTCTGGCGGCTGGTCAATATTCATCAGGGCTAGAAGCGTGGGTGCCAGATCAGACAAACGCCCATCCCGCAGCGACGCACCGGATGGGCCGCCAATCAAAGCAACCGGCACCGGGTTCAGCGTGTGAGCAGTGTGGGGTCCACCGGTTTCTGGGTCGACCATCACCTCGCAGTTTCCGTGATCAGCCGTCACGATCATCGCCCCGCCCGCCCTTTCAAGCGCCGCAACTACCTGTGCGAGCCCCTGATCCACCGCTTCGCATGCCTTGATCGCGGCCTGTAGATCGCCTGTGTGTCCAACCATATCCGGGTTGGCATAGTTTGTGACAATCAGGTCATAACCTTCTTCAATTGCTTCAACGAATTTGGCTGTGACGTCTGCAGAAGACATTTCGGGCTGTAGGTCATAGGTCGCGACTTTGGGCGATTTGGGCATAAAGCGATCCTCGCCCGATTCCGGGGTTTCCTTGCCACCATTCAGGAAAAAGGTGACGTGCGGGTATTTTTCGGTCTCTGCCAGACGGAACTGGCGCAGTCCCTGTTTGGCCACCCATTCGCCCAGCGTGTTTACGATATCGCGCTTAGGGAAGACGGTGGTCATATAGGCGTTGTGGCCGTCGGAATATTCGACCATGCCCAAAAGCGCGGATAGCTGCGGGCGCGGCCCCGTTTCAAAGTCACCAAAGCCGGGTTCCCCGATGGCGCGCAATATTTCGCGCGCGCGGTCAGCGCGGAAGTTCAAGCAGAAGAACCCGTCTCCGTCTTTTACGCCATCGAATTCAGCCAACACCGTCGGCACAATGAACTCGTCGGTTTCTGACTGGTTGTATGCGTGGTCAATCGCGCCATGCGCTGTGGCTGCCGCTCGCCCCTGCCCTTTGATCATCGCGCCGTATGCTTCGCTGACGCGTTCCCAGCGGTTGTCGCGGTCCATCGCAAAATAGCGCCCGCTGACTGTCACAATACGTGCACCTTCCGGCAACCGGCCTTCCAGTTCTGCAACGTAGGTAAACGCAGATTTTGGGGCCACATCGCGGCCGTCGGTTACAGCGTGCAAAGCCACCGGAACTCCGGCATCCGTGATCGCCTTTGCCGCGGCGACTATATGGTTCAGGTGCCCGTGTACGCCCCCGTCCGAAACCAGACCCATCAGGTGTGCCGTGCCACCTGACGCTTTCACCTTGGTGATGAAGGCTTGCAGCGCCTCGTTTTCGAAGAACGAGCCATCTTCAATCGCCAGATCAATCTGCCCCAGATCCATCGCCACAACGCGCCCGGCACCGATATTGGTATGGCCAACTTCGGAATTGCCCATCTGACCACTGGGCAGCCCAACATCCGGGCCATGCGTGATCAAGGTCGCGTGCGGCCCGTTCGCCATGATCTTGTCAAAGGTTGGCGTGTTCGCCAGCAAGGGTGCATTGGCGGTCGTGTCCTCTGACAGACCCCAACCATCAAGAATACACAGGACAACTGGTTTGGGGGCGGTCATTTCGGCTCTCCGGATTATCTGCTCTTGGTTGGTCTTGTATCGTCTGGCCTGCGGCGGGTGAACCGCCTTTATTCCGTTAAGCCTAAGAATTCATACAGCGGGCTAGTCTTTGCTGGTGAGCTCCCGGTAAGGCCGTGCTGTCCGGCTCCGGTACTTCACCGTCAGTTCCAGCGGAGCGTCGTTTTCATCGTAGACCCCGACCACGACTCCGCGCCCTCGGCTTTTGGTGCGCATTTCGATCAACTGTTGCTCGGACCGGGTGGTGCGCTGCGACTGGCGACGTGTCCATCTGAAAAGATGCGAATACATGTCCGCGATAACGTCTTCATGATCCGCAGAGCCACCCAAATCGTTCAGTTCATTCGGGTCATTCTCCAGATCAAACAGTAATGGGCGATGCCCGCCTTCGCAGTGGATCAGTTTCCACTTTTTGTTGGCGACCATGAACATCACGGCATCCCGAACTGACGCGTTCAGCTTGTCCGCAATCGGAGACGCAGAATAGTCGTATTCGCAGATCACTACATCCCGAGGTGTTTCCGTGCGCAGACCGTGTAGGATCGGCAACAGGGAATGCCCTTCCAGAATGTGATACGCAATTTCTTGGCCAGTTACGTCAACGAAAGTTGGGGCAAGGTCGATCGATTCGACCAGAGCATCACAAACCGTTCCGCGCGTGCTGTCGGCTTCGGGCGAAGGGTCGTAAATGATCAGGGGAACCTTGGTCGAGGCATCATGGAAGAACGTCTTTTCCCCCATCCAGTGATCGCCCAGAAAATCTCCGTGGTCCGAGGTCAGAACGATCATGGTATCGTCCATCCGACCGGTCTCTTCCATCCACTCAAACAAGCGGCCCATCTGATCGTCCGCCTGTTTGATCAATCCCATATAGGCCGGGATCACGGCGTCCCGAACGTCTTCGCGGGAAAAAGCCTGCCCCACCTTGGTGTCCATAAAGGCCCTGAGGATCGGATGGGCGTTCTGCCGCTCGGTTTCAGCGCGGACAACGGGCAGCATATGTTCAGGCCCATACATCGAGGCGTAAGGTTCCGGCACAATGTATGGCCAGTGGGGTTTGATGAAGCTCAGGTGACAACACCACGGACCGGCATGAGATCTCATGAACTCGATCCCCCGTCCGGTCAGGTACGGCGTTTCGCTGTCTTCCTCGGCGATGTTGGCGGGCTCGGTCGAGTTTTTCAGAAACCAGCCCGACAAGACATTGCCGTCCGCATCCAAACCGGAATTGGCAAAGTCATGCCAGGGATTGTCACTCTCATAACCCTTGGCGGTCAGAAACTTGTTGTATTCCTTCGCGCCGTCAGGGTCGTAATACCCATCCGGCCCTTCTGGAAGCATCCCGTCGTCGCGTTCAAACACATCGAAGCCGCATTCTGCTACGCGCGCGCCGATCAGGCTGTCAGGCTCCAGACCCAGCCGCGCCATGCCATCGGCATCTGCCCGCATATGAGTCTTCCCGACCAGGCAACACTCCATCCCGGCTTTGCGCAGATGATCCCCCATTGTCATTTCACCTACCTTGAGCGGAATGCCGTTCCAGGACGCACCGTGCGAATGCACATAGCGCCCGGTATAGGTGGACATGCGCGACGACCCGCAGATCGGCGACTGGATATAGGCGCGATCAAAACGCACCCCACGCGCTGCCAATCGGTCAATATTTGGGGTGTGTAAGTGTAGGTGGCCGTAGCAACTCAGGTAATCCCAGCGGAGCTGGTCAAACATTATGAACAGAATGTTTTTAGCTTTGGCCAACGCGATGCCTCCCCGATCGTCAGGGTCGCAGATTAGCTAACCCCTGCCCGTCGGTTAAGCGCAAATCACACCTGCGCTTCGCGTTCCATCTGTTCCAGCATTTTCTTGGCGCGCTTGCATTGCAATTGATCGCGCAGCGGGCTGTTTGGGTCGACGTCTTTCTGGCAAACCACGCATTTATCAGCACCCGAGATTGCGTTCAGGCCGCCGCAGCTACCTTTGATGGTCTTCCCCATCAACATGACACCCAGTGACATGCCCACCATCACAAGGGCCAACAGGATAAATGCCAGAATAAAGGTGCTCATATCTGTTCCTGCTTTCAGTTGGTGCCCAAAGCGTCTTTGAACGCGGTGCTATGTACTGTGATATAGGCATCTTCGCCGCCTGTCACATCCCGCGAGATGAAATACACGGCAAGTTTATGCTTCTCGGCCAGTTCCATACCTTTTTCCTGACCCAGCGCCAGCATCGCCGTCGCCCACGCATCCGCCATCATCGCGTTTTCGGCCAGTACGGTCACCGATGTGGTACGATGCGTGATCGGCCGCCCTGTGGTCGGGTCGATGATATGCGAATAGCGCACACCGTCCTGTTCGAAGAAATTCTTGTAGTCGCCGGACGTCGCCATGCCCAGATCGTCCAATTGCACGATCAACTGCAGGTTCTGCGCCCCTGCTTCGGGTTTCTCGATCCCGATCCGCCAAGCCTCGCCCCTATCGTTTTCACCCATGGTGACCAGATCGCCGCCGATCTCGACCATGTAATCCTCAATCCCCGCATCCCGCAGGGTGCCTGCAACGGCATCAATCCCGTAACCTTTTGCTATGGCCGACAAGTTGATCCCGACCCCGGCATCCGACTTGACCAAAGTCCCGGCCTCACGATCCAATGTCAAAAGACGCGCCTGCCCGACACTGTTCAATGCGGCCTGAATGTCTTCGTCCGAGGGAACAGGGTCTTCGGGTTTACGCGGTCCGAATCCCCAGAGTTCAATCAGAGGTCCAAGCGTTAGATCGAATGTACCGCCAGATTTTTCGTGGACGTCATTGGCCGCCGCGATGACCAGGGCAAATTCATCTGAAACCTGCGTCGGCTCGGTGCTCTGCGACTTGGAAAACTTGGAAACTTCAGAATTTTCGTCCCAATTGGACATCTTGGCATTTACGTCTGCCAAGGTTTCCTCAACCGCTACGGCAAGGGCTTCTTCGTCGACATCGTCGCCAATTGCTGTGATGTTGAAGGTCGTTCCCATCGTCTCGCCAGACAAACGCACGACGTCCGGCTCTTTGTCGAACAAACAGCCGGATACGAGTGTCGCAACAGCCAGAATAGGCAAAAGACGCATGCGGGAATCTCCTGTGGAAAAGCGTGATCGGCGTATGCCAGTGGCCTTTGCCAGAGTCAAACCAGCCTTACATTTTCAAGGGCATGAACCCCAGCACAAGCAGGCCAATTCCTGCCGGAACTCCAAACAGCCAAGCCTTCTTTTGCCAACCCGGGGCCTGCTTTTTCCATGTCATGCGGAAATTGTGGCCGCATACGACCACGACGAAGAAGATCAATGCGGCAACAGGGGGGGTCAGGTAAAGGTCAGACAAAAGGTCGAATATCCTGTGTGTTAGGCGGTTTTTCACGCTTGGGGCAATTGAACCTTATACAGGTCGCAAAGCTGCGCTAAGGTAAACTACAAAAGAAGAGGAGATTTCCCATGGCACCAAGCTCTTATCAGCCCCCAACGCGCGGCGACAAGGCCGAAACCGCGACGCGTAGCCAGTCCGTGGAATCCAACCTTTCCCATTCCCAGACTACAGTTGCGAAATTGATGGAAGGCAAAGGCGACGCGGTTTTTGCAGTGCGGCCGAACGATACGATCCACTCGGTTGTAAACATCCTCAAGGAAAAGCGGATCGGGGCTGTCGTTGTGACCGATCAGAACGGGAAACTGCACGGTATTCTGTCCGAGCGCGACATCGTGCGCCGGATGGCAGACACCCCCGGTCAGACACTTCCGCAATCGGTCGAAGACCTGATGACCCGCGAGGTCAAAACCTGCGCGCCAGAAGATTTGTTGAACGATGTACTGAAAACCATGACCGAAGGCAGATTCCGCCACATGCCAGTTCTGAGTGATGGAAATCTGCGCGGTGTCATTACCATTGGCGACGTTGTCCATTTTCGCTTGAAAGAGCTGGAATACGAAGCGTTGCGCATGAAGCAAATGATCGTGGGCTGAGAAACCCCTTGACCTTGGGCCAGTGACAGTATCCCTGATGCGAAAAAGTCTGCGATAGGTTCGAGGGTTGCATGAAACGGGTTCTGGTCACCGGTACGGCGGGTTTCATCGGTTTCCATCTGGCAAAGCTGCTGTTGTCCGAAGGGTTTCGGGTGCACGGCTATGACGGGATGACCGATTACTACGACGTGACACTCAAACAGCGACGCCACCAAATGCTGTTGCAGACGCCGGGTTTCTCGGCCACCGAGGATTTGCTGGAAAACCACGACCGTCTTGTGCAGGTCGCGGACGAGTTTCAGCCGGAAATCATCGTGCACCTCGCCGCTCAAGCCGGGGTGCGCTACAGTCTCGAGGATCCGCGAAGCTATATCAACTCGAATGTTGTGGGCACGTTCAACGTCATGGAGGTGGCGCGCGAACACAAAGTCGAACACCTGTTGATGGCGTCGACGTCGTCTGTCTATGGCGCGAACGAAGAGATGCCCTTTACCGAGGTTGAAAAGGCCGACACGCCGTTGACGATCTATGCCGCCACCAAGAAGGCAAACGAGGCGATGGGTCATTCCTACGCGCATCTATGGAACCTACCGACGACCATGTTCCGGTTTTTCACGGTATATGGTTCTTGGGGGCGTCCGGATCTGGCTTTGTACAAATTCGTGGACGCGATTTTGGACGACCGCCCCATCGACATTTACAACCACGGTGACATGTATCGTGACTTTACCTATGTAGACGATCTGGTGCGGGGTATTCGGCTGTTGATCGACGTGCCGCCTGTGCGGCCGGATAGTGCCGACGATATCGCCGAGGGCGACAGCCTGTCCCCCGCCGCGCCGTGGCGTGTGGTCAATATCGGCAATGGCGACAAGGTGCGGCTGATGGATTTTATCGTAGCCATCGAAGAAGCCGTCGGAAAGAAAGCCATCCGCAACTACATGCCCATGCAAATGGGGGATGTGCCAGCAACGTGGGCGAACAACGATCTGTTGCAGGAATTGACGGGCTATCGGCCACAAACAGATTTCAAAGACGGGATTGCACGCTTTGTCGAATGGTTCCGCGACTATCATGGAAAATGACGCATATGTTTGAAACCGATCCAAACTCGCGCAGAATTGCCGTGATCGGACTGGGCTATGTTGGCCTGCCTCTGGCCGTGGCGTTCGGGAAGATAGCTCCGGTGGTTGGGTTTGATATTAACCCCGACCGAATAGACGCGTTGCGTGCCGGGCACGATTCCACGCAAGAGGTTGAACCCGATGACCTAAAAGCCGCAACTGGCCTGACGTTCACCTCTGATCCGTCAGAGATTGCGGCCTGCGATACCTATATCGTCACCGTCCCCACACCGATCACCGCTGGTAAGCAGCCTGATCTGACGCCTTTGCTGCGCGCGTCGGAAACCGTTGGCCACGTGTTGAAACCCGGTGATCTGGTGATCTATGAATCCACGGTATACCCCGGAGCCACCGAGGAAGACTGCGTACCGGTTCTTGAGCGCGTGTCCGGTCTGACCTTCAATCGTGATTTTTTTGCCGGTTACAGCCCCGAGCGGATCAACCCCGGCGACAAGGCGCACCGGATCGCGGACATCTGCAAGGTTACATCCGGCTCGACCTCCAAGGTGGCCGATCTGGTGGACGCGCTTTACGCTTGCATCATTTCGGCAGGCACCCATAAGGCTGAAAGCATTCGCGTGGCCGAGGCTGCCAAGGTGATCGAGAACACGCAGCGCGACCTGAACATCGCGCTGGTCAACGAACTGGCGATGATCTTTGGCCGGATGGATATCGACACGGAAGCGGTTCTGCGCGCAGCGGGAACCAAGTGGAACTTTCTACCTTTCCGCCCCGGTTTGGTTGGCGGGCATTGTATCGGCGTTGACCCCTATTATCTGACTCACAAGGCCGAGGCCGTGGGCCATCACCCGCAGATCATTCTGGCTGGGCGACGGTTGAATGACAGCATGGGCGGCTATGTGGTCTCGCAACTGGTCAAACGGATGATGCGCGACGGGATCAATGTTGCCGCTGCCCGTGTGCTGGTGATGGGGCTGACTTTCAAGGAAAACTGCCCCGATCTGCGCAATACCCGCGTTGTCGATATCATTCACGAACTGCAGGACTATGGCGTCACGGTCGATGTCTATGATCCCCACGCCGATCCTGCCGCCGCGCAGGCTGAATACGGAATTTCATTGATCAAGCAGCCGGAAACTGGGGGTTACGACGGCATCGTTCTGGCCGTTGCACATCGGGAATTTCTGACGCTCGAACCCGCTAAGATACGCGCCCTTGGCAAGGATCAAAGCGTGTTGTTCGACGTCAAATCCTGCCTGCCGCCCGAGGCCAGCGACCTGCGGCTGTAAAAAAAACCGGCGCTCGGAAGCGCCGGTTTTTCTGTCTTATCCGCCGAAATCGTCCAGCATGATGTCTTCGCGATCCACACCCAGATCCAGCAGCATGTTGATGACCGACTGGTTCATGATCGGCGGGCCACACATGTAGAACTCGCAATCCTCGGGCGCGGGGTGGTTTTTGAGATATTCATCGAACAGCACGTTGTGGATGAAGCCGGTATAGCCTTTCCAATCGTCCTCGGGCTGCGCGTCCGACAGGGCGACGTGCCAATCGAAATTGTCGAACTCTGCGGCCAGTTGGTCGAAATCCTCGACAAAGAACATCTCTTTTTTCGACCGCGCGCCATACCAGAAGCTGATCTTGCGGTCGCGGTTTTCCAGACGCTTGAGTTGATCGAAGATGTGGCTGCGCATGGGGGCCATGCCTGCACCACCGCCGATAAAGACCATCTCTTTCTGTGTGTCGCGGGCGAAAAACTCGCCAAACGGACCCGAGATCGTGACCTTGTCGCCCGGTTTCAGGTTGAAGATGTACGATGACATCTGACCCGGCGGGATACCATCCGAACCCGGAGGCGGCGAAGCCACGCGGACGTTCAGCATGATCATGCCCTTTTCGTCCGGGTAGTTGGCCATCGAATAGGCGCGCTCGATCGGTTCGGCCACGACGGATTCGTATTGCCAAAGATTGAACTTGTCCCAATCCTCGCGGTATTCCTCTTCCACGTCGAAATCGGTGTATTTCAACGCATGCGCGGGGGCTTCGATCTGGATGTAACCACCTGCGCGGAAGTTCACATCTTCACCCTCGGGCAGGTCCAGTGTCAGTGCCTTGATGAAGGTCGCCACGTTTTCATTCGAGCGAACGGTGCATTCCCATTTCTTGACGCCAAAGACCTCTTCTGGGACTTCGATATCCATGTCCTGCTTGACCGCAACCTGACAGGACAGGCGGTCGCCACAGGCGGCCTCGCGCTTGGTGATATGGCTTTCTTCGGTCGGCAGGATCGAACCGCCGCCCGAATGCACCCGCACCCGGCACTGCGCACAGGTACCGCCGCCGCCGCAGGCGGAGGGTACGAACAATTTCTCGGCCGCAAGGGTTTGCAGAAGTTTGCCACCGGCGGGGACCGAGATGGTTTTCTCACCGTTGATGGTGATGTTCACGTCCCCGGTCGACACCAGTTTAGAGCGCGCGGCCAGAATGATTGTCACCAGCGCGATGACGATTACGGTGAAAAGGGCTACGCCTAAGCTAAAAGTTTCCATTGCGCCCTCCTTACAGTTTCACGCCCGAGAAGGACATGAAGGCCATCGCCATCAGACCTGCGGTGATGAAGGTGATCCCCAGACCCTGAAGGCCGTCGGGAATGTCCGAGTATTTCAGCTTTTCGCGCACGCCCGCCATCGCGGTGATCGCCAGCGCCCAGCCAAAGCCGGAGGACAGACCATAGGTCGCCGCCTCGGCAAAGTTATAGTCGCGCTCCACCATGAAAAGCGAACCACCCAGGATCGCGCAGTTCACCGTGATCAAGGGCAGGAAGATCCCCAGCGCGTTGTAAAGCGGCGGGAAATACTTGTCCAAAACCATCTCAAGGATCTGAACCATCGCCGCAATCACGCCAATATATGAGATCAGGCCAAGGAAGGTCAGGTCCACATCCGGGAAGCCTGCCCAGGCCAGCGCGCCCGGTTTCAGCAGATAGTTCAGCAGCAGGTTGTTGGCGGGCACGGTGATGGCCTGCACCACCATAACCGAGATGCCCAGACCCAGCGCGGTCGAGATCTTCTTGGACACGGCGATGAAGGTACACATCCCCAGAAAGAAGCTGAGCGCGAGGTTTTCGACAAAAATGGCCTTTACAGCCAGTGAGATCAGACCTTCCATCAGTGGGCCTCTACCTGCTGAATTTTGTATTCACGCTCTTCCACCTGGTTCGGCTTCCATGTGCGGAAGGCCCAGATGATCAGACCGATGATGAAGAACGCTGACGGCGGCAGCAGCAGCATGCCGTTGGGCACGTACCAGCCACCGTTGTTCACGGTCTCCAGAATGGTGATGCCAAACAGAGACCCGGCGCCAAACAGTTCACGAATGAAACCGACCAGCAGCAGGATCAGGCCATAGCCCATACCGTTGCCCATACCGTCAATGAACGACGCGACGGGCGGGTTCTTCATCGCAAATGCCTCGGCCCGGCCCATCACGATACA
This sequence comes from Ruegeria sp. HKCCA5491, assembly GCF_013034565.1. Lineage (NCBI taxonomy): Bacteria > Pseudomonadati > Pseudomonadota > Alphaproteobacteria > Rhodobacterales > Roseobacteraceae > Ruegeria > Ruegeria sp. HKCCA5491. Next base: position 60,901 of record NZ_WQGG01000015.1, on the reverse strand, counting down.
GTTGGTGATGATCAGACCCACGAAAACCGACAGTGTTTTCGAAATTTCGAACGCATAGGCTTTCAGCACCTGATCCACCAGGATCACCAGCGAGGCGATGATCACCATCTGCACGATGATACGGATCGAGCCGGGGATCTGGTTGCGCAGGCACGAGATGAAGAAGGACGAGAACGAGGTCACGAACGTCACTGCCAGCGCCATCACGAAGGATACCTGCAGCGACGAGGTCACCGCCAGCGCCGAACAGATGCCCAGCACCTGCAGCGTAATCGGGTTGTTGTCGACAAGCGGGTCGACCAGCATCTCTTTTTTGGTCTGAGACATCAGATTTCTCCTGCTTGCAGTTTGGCCAGGAACGGAGCGTAGCCCGCATCCCCCATCCAGAACCTTACAAGGTTATCAACACCCACCGAGGTCAGTGTTGCCCCTGCCAGTGCATCCACATAAAAATCAGGGCCAGCGGCAGGCTGCGACTTCGCGACGGTAATCTGAAGCTCACCCGCATCATCGCGCAGCTTCTTGCCGTTCCACAGCGCCCTCCAGCGCGGGTTATCTACCTCGGCCCCAAGGCCCGGCGTTTCACCATGCTGATAGAACTGTAGGCCGAAGATATCGTTGCCGTTATTCTCCAACGCGATAAAGCCAAAAAGTGTGGACCAAAGGCCATATCCATGCAGCGGCAGGATCACCTTGTCCAGTTCACCGGAATCGTCCCGCAACAGGTAAATCACGCGGTATTTGGATTGGCGTCCGATGCCTGCGGGGTCATTGTCCAGCGCGATGCTGAGGTCAGGATCACTGGCCGCAGCGATGTCATCGAACGTGGTGGCATCGAACTGATCGTCCACGAACTGACCGGTCGACAGTTCAAGCACATGTGGTTCAAACGCGGCAAATGCCTCGGAAACGTCGACGCCCGGCTCATAGACGCCTGCGACCTGCAGCACGTTGACCTGCTTGTCTTTCAGCGCGTTCGCTTCCTGCACAGGACGCAGGCTGACTGCCGCCGCAGACACAACCATTGAGGCCACCAGACATACGGCAACCGCGACAAAGATCGTTTTGCCAACTGAATCAGGCGAGGCCGCAAGGAACTTGGCAATCGCGCCTTTCGGTTCTGGGGATTGCGTATCAGACATGGCGACGCGCCCTCCGTTTGATGTTTGCCTGAACGACGAAATAGTCGATCAGCGGTGCAAAGACGTTGCCGAACAAGATGGCCAGCATCATGCCCTCGGGGAAAGCCGGATTGATCACGCGGATCATCACAACCATGACACCGATCAAGGCGCCATAGATGTAACGGCCCATATTGGTGTGGCTGGCGGAAACGGGTTCTGTAACCATGAAGGCCAGACCAAAGGCGTACCCGCCCAGAACGATGTGCCAGTACCAGGGCATCGCGAACATGGGGTTGGTGTCCGACCCGATCAGGTTCAGCAGCAGGGTAAAGCCGATCGTGCCCGCCAGGCAGCCGAGGATCAGGCGATAATTGGCAATCCTTGTCATCAACAGGAAGGCCAAACCAATCATACACGCCAGCGTCGATGTCTCACCAAAGCTGCCTTGAATTGTTCCGAAGAACGCATTGGCCCAGGTAATCCCATCAGCCGCCAGCGCCTGAACGCCTTCGGCTGCGGTGATACCCAGCGCGGTCGCTCCGGAAAAACCGTCGACCGGGGTCCAGACTGAATCCCCCGACATTTGCGCAGGATAGGCGAAATACAGGAACGCCCGCCCCACCAGTGCGGGGTTGAGGAAGTTCTTACCGGTGCCGCCAAACACTTCCTTGCCGATGACAACGCCGAAGATGATGCCCAAAGCCACCTGCCACAGCGGTGTCGATGCGGGCAGGATCAGCGTGTAGAGCATCGATGTGACAAGGAAGCCCTCGTTAACCTCATGCCCGCGCACGGTGGCAAAGATGACCTCGAAAATACCGCCCGCGACCAGTGTCGTGATGTAGATCGGCAAGAAATAAAGCAACCCGTGCAACACATTGGCAAACAGGCTGGACGGATCCAACGAAATGCCGAACATCTGCAGCAAAGCAATACGCCAGCCGGTCGCGGCATCCGGCCCCAGCGTGGCAATGGCCGAGTTTGCCTGATAGCCCGTGTTCCACATCCCCCACAGGATACAGGGGATAGTGGCGATCACGACATAGGTCATGATCCGCTTCATATCCACGTAGGACCGTGCGTGTGGGGCAACGGTGGTGACGGTTTTCGGAGTGTAGATGAAGCTTTCGACCATCTCGTAGATGGGGAAATACTTCTCGTACTTGCCGCCCTTGGTAAAGTTCGGCTCGATCCGATCGAAGAAGCTGCGCAAACCCATGTGGATCAGCCCTCCTTTTCAATCTTGGTCAGGCAGTCGCGCAGCGCCAGCCCATATTCATATTTTGCTGGGCAGGCAAAACCGACCAGGCCCAGATCTTCTTCGTCAAGTTCCAGCGCCCCAAGCGCTTGGGCCGTATCCGTATCCATGACCAACAGCGCCCGCAGCAACTGTGTCGGCAGATAATCCTGCGGCATCAGTTCTTCGAACGTGCCCGTTGGAACCATTGCACGGCGGCCGCCATTCAGATTGGACGTAAATGCAAACAGCTTTTTGGCAAAGGCAGAACCCAGAACCGGTTGAACGGCGTATTTTGACGGCATTGGGCGTATCCAACCCATCGGAATCTGGTCAGGGTCTTCGCGGATGATCGAAATCTGGCGCGCAAAACGGCCAAGATACGCGGTGGGGCCGTCTGCTAGTTTTCCCGAGAGGATCGAGCCCGAAATAATCCGCGCGGTGCCGTCAATTTCGATCTCGTCCCGGGTCAGGTCATCTGTCGACGCGCCCATGACCGTTCGGATCAAGCGTGGGTGGCGTGCACCGGGGCCCGACAGTGCAATCACAACATTCGGGTCCAGATGTCCTGTCTGCATCAGCCGGCCAATCGCGATTACATCCTGATATCCGATCGTCCAAACCTGCTTTTCGCCGGCCAGAGGTTCCAGAAAGTGGATATGAGTCCCAGCCAGACCAGCCGGATGCGGGCCGGAAAATGCTGCCGCTTCGACATCCGCAAGATCAGACCCCGGCAGCGAATCCCCTTCCTGTTGACACAGATACGTTTTGCCATCCGTCAGAAGCGATACCGCCTTCAGCCCCTCGACAAATGCCTCGCCCGCGTCGTTTATGATGACGGCCGCGTCACCGGAAAGGGGCTCACTGTCCATTGCGGTGACAAAGATCGCCGCAGGCTTAGAGCCCGGTGCAGGCATTTTCGAATAGGGGCGCGTGCGGAAAGCTGACCAAAGACCAGAGGTGCACAGCTTGGCAATAACACCTTCGGCGCTGTCCGAGTTACCCGTCGCCGAGAAATCCAAACCCACATCGTTTGGGTCTGACACCTCGATCACGACGCTCTGCAAAACACGACGCGCGCCACGGTTGACCGCGACGACCTTCCCGGTCAGAGGCGCAACCATCATCGCTTCGGGCATGTCCTTGTGGCAGAACAGCGGCGTCCCCCGTTGTACCTCATCGCCTTCCTGAACCAGCATCCGTGGTTTCAGGCCAAGATAGTCACCACCCAGAACCCCAACGGTCGAAAATTCCGGACCGGGTTGAATTGTCTGCTCCGGGGCGCCCTGCACCGGCAATTCCAACCCCTTTTTCAGTTTGAAAGTTTGCATGTCGCTACGGTCTTCCAAGCCTTGTTGCTGCACCACTCCGTTTTGGCACTCACATAGTGGCACAAAACGCTGTGAACGTGGGAGCCTTGGAGCAAAAAAAAGCGCGCGGCGCTCAGTCCTGATCTATGGCTTCCTTTCGATCACGGACCCTTTACGCGCGGATGCTGACAAACGCAAACCCGTTACGGCTAAAATCGGCATCGGAATTTCACTTTCGGAAGAACAGCCTTATTTTAAGCCTTCTTAAATTGCGTATCGCGCCCGGAATGCTTCCGGTGTAAGCACCCAGAATGGAACACGCTGACACACTAGAGATTTTTTTGGTGGCCACGCCCGGCCTTGAAGCACCGCTTCGTGCCGAAGCGCAACAGAAGGGATTCGCCGATGTCACCGCCGTTCCTGGCGGGGTGATTTGCCGAGGGACATGGTCCGAGGTGTGGCGTGCGAACCTGTGTCTTCGTGGCGCAAACAAGGTTCTGGTCAGGTTGGGTAGCTTTCCTGCTGTGCATTTGGCCCAACTTGACAAACGGGCGCGTAAATTTCCCTGGTCTCAGTTTCTGCGCCCCGATGTTCCTGTCCGGGTTGAGGCAACCAGCCGCAAGTCCCGAATTTATCACGCCGGTGCCGCGCGCCAGAGGATCGAGCGTGCGATTACCGAAACTTTTGGCGTTCAGGTGTCACCTGAAGCCAGTTTGCGCATATTGTTGCGTATCGAAAAAGATATCTGCACGTTTTCTGTAGACACATCCGGAGACCCTCTGCACAAGCGCGGTCATAAACCTACGGTCGCAAAGGCACCAATGCGCGAGACAATGGCCTCTATGTTGCTGCGCGAATGTGGGTTCGACGGAACTGAGCCGGTACTTGACCCAATGTGCGGATCGGGAACCTTTGTGATCGAAGCGGCGGAAATTGCTTTGAACCTGAACCCGGGTCGATCGCGCTCATTCGCGTTCGAAAGTCTCAAGACTTTTGATCCCGCCATCTGGGCCGACATGCGGGCCCAACATGCGCCCTCAGAAGCAGATGTCATGTTTTTCGGCTCGGACCGAAACGCAGGAGCCGTCGACGCTTCGACTTCTAACGCCGAATGTGCAGGCGTCGCCAGTGTAACCAGATTTCAAACGAGATCTGTCAGCGACATCAAACCCCCGACGGACCAAGCTGGGCTCGTAATCATCAACCCCCCTTATGGTGCAAGGATTGGTGATGAAAAACGTCTGCGTTCCGTCTATGGGACGCTAGGCAAGGTCCTGACCTCAAAGTTCGTCGGCTGGAGAGTCGGATTGGTCACAAGTAATGCCTCGTTGGCGCGCTCGACTCGTCTACCCTTTTTACCTGCGGGACCGGTGGTGGATCACGGCGGCACCAAAATCCGGCTTTATCAAACAAAGCCCTTGGCCTGACATGGAGCAAACTACTGTGTTCAAGTCGTCCTCAGCCATTTCGGTGCGCGACGCACAAAATCCCCCTTGCGCATCCAAATCGCCGGGTATAGACCCCCCGCCACGGTCGGAGTGTAGCTCAGCCTGGTAGAGCACTGTCTTCGGGAGGCAGGGGTCGGAGGTTCGAATCCTCTCACTCCGACCAATAAAATCAATTGCCTGTATTGATTTAGCGCCTTCCCAAAGCATCGAGTTTTCCTAACATTTTTGGGAATCCCTATTCCCTCACCCGCTCATTTTGTCGGTAAGGTTTGCATCTAAAAAACTCTGCGGTCGGTTTGAATTGGTCGGAGGGTCTGTGCAGGCGGCGATTGCGGCCCGTTTTATTGGATCGTTTGACCTACAGCTCACTCAACCAGTTCGTAGTGCTTGATTAACCTGCTTTCGACCAACTCGGCTTCGGCTGGATCAATATGCGGAGAGCTATAGTCTTCGCCAACAAACTTCTTAAGCGAGGCCAAATCTTTCCAGACCATCACGAAACTGAGTTCTCTTGGGCTTTCGCTGTGCGGAGCACCCGGTAAAACCTGAACAATCCCTGCAGTTTCTTTCATCATTGGAATTGCGATTTTGTGGAAGAATTCCGTAAATTCGTCTTCCTTACCTTCTTTTATCTGGACTTGAAAAATGCGCATTATCATGCCGTTTCCTCCCTCAGAGAATTACTGGCCAGCATAAATGCGTCGGATAAAATAATACCATCAGAGCCTGTGAATGTCCTGACTGCGCGTATCCCTTTGTCACCCCATCGCTTCCAAGGATTATAGAGTGCCGAGTGTAGTCCGTGTTCCCTTGGCGCATTTCATCACCGTAACCCATTGTGATTGATAAAGATAATCCAATTCAAGACACGCCAGTGATCAACGTAAGGTTTGCCCTTGGACCTTGGCAAGAAAGGCTCAAGGCGCGACATCTGCTCGTCTCATAATCAAAAAAACATCAGGCATGTTCACCGCTCGTTTTGAACGCGATGAATCACTCAGCCAAACGGAATTCAATGGGTCCTGAGCCCAAGGCGTTCGTGGCCCAAATTATCTTCAGTAAAACCTTCGGGGCTGGCTTGGAAGAAGGTTCAGGCCAGCTTCAACAGCGGGGTCAAAGCATCCACTCAACGGGCAGCCACCTTACGACCGCCGTTAGGGCGCGTTGGAAGCCGCTGGTTTCCGGGTCCGCGGTGTAAACGGTGACCGTCCCGTCTTGTTCTTCTTGCAGCCAGACAATCTCATCGTCTTCATTCAACTCAACGCGATACGAAAAATCGGTGTTAGCCAATTTCTCGGCCAGTGATTCAGCGATCGCCGCGCTTTCGATCATGAGCCCCATTTCAGTGTTCAATCGCGCGGATCTGGGATCGAGGTTGTATGAACCAATAAAGACACGTTTGCCATCCGATCCAAATACCTTTGCATGTAATCCTGATGCCGACCCCGCCAGCATTTCTGGCAGGCTTCGTTCGCGATGTTCCTGCCGTAAAGCCCGAAGCTCCAAAAGTTCTACGCCGCTATTCAGCAAATCTTCCCTGTAGCGCATATAGGCCGCATGAACCGGCATAACGTCGGTCGCGTCCAATGAGTTGGTCAAGACACGGACTTTAACCCCAGACCTGGCTAGTCCTTCCAAAACTTCGGCACCGCGTTTGCCGGGAATGAAATATGCTGAAACAAGGTCCAGTGAGGTTTGAGAGTCGTTGGCGAATGCTATCAGTTGCTCGACGATCAGATTTTCACTGTCTGCTTGGCCCAACCCTTTGGCTGGGTCGTCCACGAAAAGGGTAACTTCGCTCCACTCGACCTTCAGATCACGCGCAGCTATCCGGTCCGCAAGTTCATTGTCTTGGATCGCTTTTTGATAGCCTGCACCAACAGCGGTTTTTCGTGCGGCATCCGCCTTGGATTGCAGGCTTTTTCCCGCGGTGGGCTCCAGAAACAAGGCCGCGTCATAGGATGATGAGCTGTTCCAATACGCGTCGAATGACTGCGACACCTCATCGACAATTGGGCCAATGGCGATCGTATCTACATCCAGATAGTGCGTGCCAGCCCCATAATCGAAATAGATGTCACCGATATTGCGGCCTCCGACTATCGTGGCGACCCCATCCACAGTCATTGATTTGTTATGCATCCGACGGTTCAAGCGACTGAAGTCGAATGCATAAGACAGAAGTTTGGGGTTTCTCAGCGTAAAGGGATTAAAAATGCGCACATGCGCGTTGGGCAGAGCATCCAGTTCAGCAAGCAAGCCATCCAACCCCGAGATGCCGTTATCATCGACCAGCAATCTGACCCGCACGCCACGCTCGGCTGCGGCCCTAAGCTCATCAAGAAGCATCAGACCAGTAACATCGTCCTGCCAAATGTAGTACTGAGCGTCGATAGAAGACGTCGCTTGCCTTGCGAATATAGCCCTGGCCGCAAAGGCGGCGCGTCCATTGCCCAAAGGCCGCACCCCGTCAAGGCCGGGGTTTCGTTCGATCGCTTGTTTAATAGTGGCGCCTAAAGGTCCGTCCCAGTCGGGATCTTGTTTGAGAGTTTGCTCAGAATAGTTTTTCTCAGGAAGTGGAAATGCCAGCTTTAGCCCGACCACGGCGATTGTGATCACCACCACTACAGTCAACAAAATCCTGATCAGCCGCATTCAGGGCTCCGTGTTCAGTACATCAGATAGGCCTTGTTCGTTAACATGATCTATCGACGGCTCATTTATCAAGAGGTTAGACTTGGGCGTCGCGCGATCGAACTCAGACTCCGTGCGACGAACCGGGTATCTGGGCAGTTAAATCGCGGGAATGGCTTTCCCTCAGCGCCAACTTCTAAATGTTGATATTATCCGTCAGTCGGCGCGTTCTCTCGGAAAAACTCCCAAGCGTCGACTTCTTCACCTGATGGAAGAATACAAATCCCGGTCTTTCCACCATTAGCACCATCGCGGATTTCATAGGTCCCGCCGCTTTCTTCACAGAACACAGCCGATGGGTTTGGGACTTTCACAAGGTCGTTGTTTGGCTTCATGCTGGCTTCCTTTACAATCGGGTATTTTTGGCCTTCGAAAACCGTTCCCCATATTCCGATCTTGGACAAGTCTGCAGTCTGGACCTCATACGGGTTTTGCTCAAGCACAACAAAATCTGCCTTCTTGCCTGCGCGGATCGAACCGATCTCGTCCTCCATTCGCATGAACCACGCGGCATCAATGGTGATTGCGCGCAGGGCCTGATCTATGTCCAGTCGTTCTGACCCGGCATTGTTATTGCCGTTGATCGACACGCGTTCCATCGCATTTTGTGCCAGCGTTAGCGGGCTGAGAGGTGCCATTGGGCTATCGGAATGTAACCCGATTACCAACCCCTCGTCCGCAGCACTACCCAAGGGAACCATAAAGCGCGCCACATCTGCCCCCAACCACACATCCGCGTACACGTCAGCAAGGATGTATTGGTAGTAAGGGTTGGCCGACACCACCATACCCAGCGCCTTCATCTGCCGCATCTGGTCCCGCGTGGCATAAGCAAAATGTTCAAGCGTCGTGCGGTGGTCAAAACGCGGTTTTTCCTCCTGCAGGTCGCGTACGATCTCGATCAGTAGGCTTGCGGACCCGTCGCCGTTGGTGTGGGCGTGCAACTGGAACCCTTCGTTCCAAAAGAACCGGGCCCATTCCAAAATATCCTCAGGCTCGTTCATCCACTGGCCTTGATGCCCGTCCTTGTAGCCTGGGAACCCGTATTGCGAGAGGCCGCTGTAGATCGCACCATCCATCATCAGCTTGAAGTGGTTGTCGAACTTGACCCTGTCGGTGTTTCCCTTCTCCCACTCGCGGATTTCGGCCAGAGCCTCTTGGGGCGATTTCCCACGCGCCGTGAAATCCGTGATGATCGGCGTCAGGACGACACGCACCGGGGCTCCGGTTTGCTCGGACACTTTGCGGATCAGATTTGTCTCGCCAACTGGATCACCGAACAAGCCGATGCCCATATCCATCACGCTTGTGACGCCAGCCTGATGGACGATCTCAAAAAAGGTCTCCATGCCTTGCGAGTAGCGGGATTCTTCCAGAATGAAGGGCATCTTCGGGAAAATTCCGACCAGCCCGTTCTCCCACCAGTGGCCGCGTTCCCAGTCGGACTCTTCGGGGAAGATCTGCGCATCTTCTTCCGTCAGCCCAAGCAACTCGATGGCCGCGTCGTTTAAGAAATGCTCATGGAACGAGCGATGCCACAAGATCACTGGGGTATCAGGAAAAAGTCCGGTCAGATCATCGCGATACAACTCGCCATGCCATAGCGGATGGTAGCCCCAAGTGATGAAGGGGATTTCAGTGTCCCCCGATGCCTCATATTCAGCCACCAGTTCCTTTAGGCGGTTCACATAGCCCTCGGGTGTGGTTTCGCCGGGGAACTCACCAGTTGGAAGGCTCCAGTTATCCGGAGCGATGTAGGGATATTGTGTCAAAATCGCAGGCAGCGACGGATGAACATGAGGGTCGACCAAGCCCGGCATAAGGATTTTGTCGGCGAAGGTGGTGTCGATAACCGCCCCAGCCTTTACATAGTCGACCAGCGTTTCCAACGTCCCGACCGAGACTATTCGACCATCCGATACGGCCACCGCCTTGGCCTCGGGCAGCGGTTTTTCCATGGTGATGATTTTGTCTGCGGTGAAGATGGTGGTGTCACTCTCCGCCGCGACCAGCGGTAACGACAGGCCAATTGCCGAAATTCCCGAGGCGAGTGCAATCTTGGTCAGGGTCTTGAACATCGTCGTCCCTCTTGTTCAGTAAAGTATATATTCAAATCTTTGAGGTGGATTTTGCCGCAACTACCTTAAGTTGCAAAATGAATTCTTAAGCGATCACAAGGACTGAGTCTTCAACATTGTTCCAGGGTTGCCAGAACATCAGGAGTATGGCGATATTTCCGCTGCTGTGATCTCGTAGCCAACTTTAGCCAGATGGGTCTCGGATTGGTTGGTTGAGAACACTCCGAGCGCCCAAACGGGTTCAAACAGCGTATCTGTTTCATAGGGCGTTTCGGGCGAAAGAAGAACCAATTGGTTTGGGGGCGGCGGTGGCACATGAATACATGCCCCGACATATGGCACAAGAAGAGCGGACAAAACTTTGTTTTCTTCAAATTTCAAAGGCACGAGATATCCGGGCAGGCGAACCCGCAGGCCGTTGTATTGAGTGGTCAGTTGCGCGCCCTTTTCGGCGTCAACGGGTTCTGACAATTCACCATGTTGAACAATGCCGCCATTTCGAAGGCGCTGAACGACCGTAGTCTCGGCCCCCGGTGCAAGATCTTTCCAGCCTAGTTGTGTGGGTTCAGCGTCCAGTGCAAGCACGCCAGCGGGGCTCAGCACGCTTCCGGCACTTAGGGCCGTGGCAATCAAAAAATCTCTTCGGGTTTGGGTCATGGTTTAATCTCATCCCCCTTTGCCACGATTTCAGATCAATGCTTTTCGTAAACCAAAAATGGCGTCTTCTCGGCGACCTGATCATAGAGCATTCGTCCCTTATAGTTGAACTCCTGCGTCATCCAGTATGTAGTCGTGATGCCGTTCTCGGCGGCTTTGCTGTGAACTGCGTCGATCAAAGCGCGACCGACGCCAGTCCCCCGTGTGTGCGGGTCGACAAAAAGATCCATCAGGTAGCAGGTATTTTCCACGCTCCACATGGAACGGTGGAACAAATAGTGGGCCAGGCCCACAGGCTTACCCTGGACCTGAGCCAACAAACCCTGAAACTCACCGGGGTTGCCCGACATCATCCGGGAAAATGAGGTGCGATAAATCTCGTCGCCCAGCGAAGTTTCATAAAATGCAAGGTACTGGCGCCAGAGTTGACACCAGACCTCGTAATCCGCCTCGGCGATGGGACGTATGGTCGTGGTTTCTTGCATGTGCTCATTCAGTTGAAAGCCGGAAGGCCCTTGAGTTTCTTGGGTGAGTGATCGTGGTAATGCGCCTTGTTGCGTGCATGGCGCAGCGCGGCTTCAAGTATTTGATCGTCGTTTTCCAGTTTGATACCTGCCCTGTCATCAGGGTCGCTGTCTACCGGTACCGGTTGTACCCGGCCTTGCAGGACCGTGCCCCAAACGCCAATCTCTTGCAGTTTCATGGGGTCGACTGTCAAAGGATTGTCTTCAAGGATCGTGAAATTCGCAAGTTTGCCGGTTTCGATCGAACCGATCTCATCTTCCAATCGCAATGAATATGCCGCCCCGATCGTTATACCTTTGAGCGCGTCTTCCGCGCTGATCTTCTGGTCCGGTCCCGGCACCCAGCCACTTGTTGCCACGCGGTTGACGGCGGCCCACATGAACTTGAGCGGTACGGCAGGTGCCATCGGCATATCAGAATGCAGTGAGATGGAAATACCTGCATTCACGGCATCGGCCAAAGGCACCATGCGTTCCGTCCGTTCGCGTCCGACGCCTTCGGCTGCATATTTGTCAGCCAAAGTCGGCGTATAAACTGCATTCGCACTCACAAGCGCCCCAAGATCCTTGATGCGGACGATCTGGTCCGGTTGGGCATACCCAAAATGCACCATCACTGTCCGATGGTCGTCGCGCGGGTTGCGCTGCATGGCGGCGTCCAACGTGTCGAGAACGATATCCAGACCCCCGTCGCCCAAGTTATGAATATGGATCTGATATCCGGCGTCCCAATACACATCGAACACGTCCTCGAAGAACTCGGGCGTCATGATCCACTGGCCTTTGTGACCATCCGTGTATCCGTCGCGCATGATCATCAACTGGCTATAAATGGCACCGTCCAGAAGTAGCTTGATCTGCTTGGGCAGGAATTGGGTTCTGCCCTCGCTCCAACTCAGCATAGCTTCGGTTTCGGCCAGCATACGTTCGGGGCCCTCGGACTCGAGGAACATCCCGCCCAGCGTGCGTCCGTCAGGAATAAAGTAGAAGTTGAACGGCGTGTCATCCGGCCCAAACGCTTTTGCCACTAAGGCTTGCGCGTTTTGATCTACGGGGCCTGCGGGCTCGGCCAGGGTCGTGATGCCGTTGCTGTGGTAATAATCCTGCGTGTATTCCAGTGCGTCCATTACCCGGTCGATTGATGCAAAAGCGGGCGCAAACTTCTCAAAGAAGACGTGTTCCCAGAAGGCGGCCTCCAGAAAATGTCCATTCTCAAGATCAGCCTGCGATATAGCCAGCTGACTTGGCCAGCTTTGAATATAGTCGTCGGTAATGTCCAACTGCTCGAGCGCCAGTGTGTTGAAGTACATCTCGTGGGTGGAGCGTTGCCAAACAGCAACCGGAACATCTGGCACCAGCTCGTCAAGGATCGCGCGGCTCATGTCGCCGTGCCAAGTCGAGTGATACCCCCAGACCATCATTGGGCGACCCAGACTGGTATCAAAGCTTTCGACTGCTTCGACCAGTCGGCTCCTGAATGCCTCCTGATCAATAGCAAGGGGTGCAAAACCGTTCGGGGTTTCCCAGTCTTCGATTGAGATAATGGCATCAGACATCATCACCAACGCCCCAAGCAGCGGGTGGAGATGTTGTTCGATAAAGCCCGGGACAATCACCTTGTCCTCGAATCCACGATCAATTGCATAGCTACCTTCGGGAAGGCGCTGCTCGATATCAGCCAAGGCCCCCACATCCACTATGCGGCCATCTTTGACAGCCACCGCTTCTGCCACGGGCGCGTCCGGGTTCATCGTGACGATCTCTTTCCCGACGTAAACGGTGGTTGCCGGGAATTCTGGAAATTGCTGGTACGCGTCTTGCAGCGCAGAGGATTGTGCAAGGGCGTCAATTGGTAGAAGGGTGAGTGACAGTACGGAAAACAGTTTTGAAAAATTCATGGCATTACCTCGATCAAGAGAAAACACTGGGTCGATCTTCCACCCGCGCGGTGATTCAATCAACTAAATTCTTCTTCGGTTTTCAGGACTTATTCGTCATCATGTGCCCTTGTAACCTCCTGAGTGGTCGACGCTGCGTCCGGCTGCCAAGGTATCGTTGTTTGCGATATGCACGATTAAGGTTAGGGCGGTTTCGCGAAAGGGTTAAGGATGATCAAACGCATTTGGCACGGTTACACGACGCACGAAAATGCTGATACTTATCAGGCCCTGCTGCACGACACGGTGTTTCCCGGCATCGAGGCCAAGAACATCCCGGGCTATCGCAAAATCGAGCTTTTGCACCGGGATCTTGGGCAAGAGGTCGAATTTATTACCATCATGACCTTCGACAGCCTGCAAAACGTCATTGATTTTCAGGGCGAGGATTATGAGCGTTGCTATGTTCCGGCTGAGGCGCAAAAGGTCCTCAGCCGCTGGGATTTGACCAGCGCGCATTATGAGGAAATTGAGCACCGTGGTTACTGAAACACGTTGGTCGCAAGATCTTGCCTAATTTTCATAGGTTTCGTTTTGAGACCCGTGTGGCTGAAGCTATTGTATGCCAAATACGCAATAGTTGGCATTTTCCAACACTCGCTCGAAGTCTTTGTATTTTAAGAAGGATGAGATATTTGCAATTCCTGAGATTTATTGGATTGGCATTAATTTCGGCATTCATTGGAACAGGCGCTGCGCAGGCGCAGTCAGAAGCTTAAGATCTGGCCAAGCAGTTGGCGAACCCTGTCGCGGCACTAATCAGTGTTCCGTTCCAACTGAATTATGATGAGAACATCGGGCCAGATGATGACGGGTCCCGCTGGACCCTGAATATTCAACCCGTCATTCCCTTTGATTTGACTGAAGGTTTGAATTTGATCTCTCGAACGATCTTGCCGGTTGTCTCCACCGATGGCATCCCAACTGGCGCAGGAAGCGAATTTGGATTGGGTGATACGGTCCAAAGTTTCTTTATTTCCCCAAAACGACCAACTGCTGGGGGATGGATATGGGGGGCTGGCCCGGTATTTTTGCTGCCAACATCCACGGATGACACATTGGGTCTTGGGGAATGGGGCGCAGGCCTAACGGCAGTAGCCCTTAAGCAACAGGGGCCATGGACATACGGAGGGTTGACCAACCACATCTGGGACATCAGCGGCGACACTGACGTCAACCAGACGTTCTTACAGCCCTTCCTGTCTTACACGACACCAAATGCATGGACATTCACGCTTAACAGCGAGTCCACCTATGACTGGGAAGCTGAGCAATGGTCGGTTCCGCTTAACGCGGTTGCAACGAAAGTAACCAAAGTTGGTGATCAACTCATAAGCGTCGGTGGCGGTGTTCGTTATTGGGCAGATAGCACGGATGCAGGGCCTGAAGGTTGGGGCGCACGTCTGATCCTGACCTTGCTGTTCCCGCGATAGTAGTCTGACACGGTCAGCCGAAAATATAACCGATACCTCGGACAGTACGAATAACCTCGGGTTTGGAGGGGTTCCTTTCAATCTTTCGGCGCAGGCGGGATATGCGCAGGTCGATTGAGCGGTCGAAAGGTTCCCAACCGCGGTCGTGAGCCCGCTCCAAAAGCTGGTCCCGGTTCAGAACACGGCCCCGGTTCTCGGCAAAAACCCGAAGCAAGTTGAATTCCATCGCAGTCACAGGAATTTCTTGCCCCTCGGTGTCGAAGAGACGCGCCGCGTCCAGATCCAGGCAGCAGCTTCCGAATGGCACTTTGGCCGCAAGACAGGATTGGTTGGCAGGAGGGGCCGGTTCGCCACCACGCCCTGCTGCGGGCCAGCGCCGAATGGCCGCTTTGATCCGCGCCTCCAACTCGCGCAAGTCAACGGGTTTACCAAGATAGTCATCCGCACCCATCTCAAGCCCAACGACCCGGTCGATGACGTCAGCCGCAGCGGTCAACATGATGACCGGAACTTCTGTTTCCTGCCGCAGTCGTTGCAATGCAGCCAAACCATTCTGGCCCGGCATGTTGATGTCCAAAACAATCAGATCCGGTGCAGTGCCGTCGCTGATACAGTCAAACAGCGCGTCTGCATTCTCGGCCTCACGGACGTCAAAGCCGCGTTCGGCTAGGTATTCCGCGACCATTTCCCGAAGATGCGGTTCGTCATCGCAGATGATGATGTTTCCATTACTCATGACCGGGGCCCGCCTGCCTCATGCGAACTGAAAATCTGGTCGACCAGTCTTAACAGGTCCTGAGGCGCAATTGGCTTTTCCATGTATCTGCAATTGTTGGATTTTAGAAACTCTATCGTCTTACGGCTCATTGCGTTACCTGTCACGAAACCAAAGCGGTTCAAGCACTCGGGCTTTTGCTGTGCAATCAACTTCAACAATTCCGTTCCATCCAGACCCGGCATTGTCATGTCGCTGAGTATGACATCGTATTCGTCCCGCTCCAGCAGGTTCAACGCGTCCCGGGAATCGTTGCAAGTTGTCACTTCGTATCCAGCGTCCTCGAGAATATCGGAAATCAACTCGGTTACATCTTGCTCGTCGTCGATGCTGAGCACCTTCAGCCTCGAGGTGTTCGAGGTTGGCGCTTCTTCCGCGTTCGGAGCGGCCTGATCAGGTGATGCTGGTTTCAGGCAAATGCGAAATTTTGCACCCTCACCCGGTGCTGTTTCAACGGTCAACCTGCCGCCATGACTGGTCACGATGCGATGGCAAAAGGCCAGTCCAACCCCCGTCCCTTCGCCCGCCACCTTGGTCGTGAAGAACGGCTCGAAAATCCGGGACTGGATGGCGGGGTCAATTCCATGTCCGTTGTCGTCGACTTCGATGAAAACATGACCGGACTTCGGTTCCGTTCCGCTGCGCAGTGTGACGCGGCCCTGTTCGCCCAAGCTCGCGACAGCATGTTCCGCGTTGACCACAAGATTGGTCAAAACCTGAACAATCTGATCGGGGTCTGCATCAACACATGGCGCATTTGGATCCAGCTCGACCCGCACATCTGCGCCCGAACTCTTCAACCCGTACCCCGAAATCTCGAGCGCAGCTTCGACAAGAGTTCCGACATCGCATTGCACAATTTCCATCGGACGTTGGCGGGCCATGGCCAAGAACGCCCGCACGATCCTTGTGCAGCGTTCAGCGGCTTGACCAATACGTTCCACCCGGCGCTTCAGAACAGGATCATCAACCTTGTCCTGCAACATCAGCGCATAGCCGACGACGATGGACAGAGGGTTGTTCAACTCGTGCGCCACACCCGCAAGCAACGATCCCAACGCTGACAATTTCTCGTTCTGATGGGCAATTTCGCGCTGCTTTTCCAGTTCGTCCTGCATCTGCAGGTAATCGGTCATGTCCCGCGTTGATGATACGATGACGTTCTCACCCTTGAAGTCGATCACCCGGGCCGATGTCAGCCCCTGCATGACGCTGCCATCCTGCTTAAAGAAGCGGACGGGGTAATTGTCCAACTGCCCTGTGGGTAACAGCGCATCCAGATAGGCCTGTCGATCCTCGGGGTTTAGAAAGAACCCAAGCGTGGTATCCAATTGACCAAATCGTTCCCGCGAGGCCGGAGGGCAATAGAGGATTCTGCCGTCATCCACACGCGAGACCAGAAAAGGCGTGGGCGAGGCATCAACAATCGTGCGCACCAGCAGGTCGGCTTCGCGCTGCGCCTGCTCGATCTGATCCCGTCCGCTCTGGTCCGAGAGGGTCAGCAACAATTCGCCCGCATCGCTTTTCCTTCCAGAGAAGGTGACTGGACGACCATCGCGCGTGTCCAGCCTGGTTTCTGCAGCCGTTTGCTCGCTCAACCGTATCAGGGCGTCCTTGCTGTCCGAATGGGGTGCAAAATGTCCCCTTGCCGCAACAGCACGCGCAAAATTCTCGAACCGAATGCCCGGTTGCGCGTCTCGCTCGGCAAGACCAACAAAACTCGAGAATGCGGGATTGCAGACGATCAGGCAGCCATCCCGATCCCACAGGCTGATGCCATCCCTCAACGGGTGAATTGCGCTGTGCAGCAAGTCGCGTGCGGTGTCCGTGTCAACCTGTCGCGCAGCGGCGTCTTCCCTACCTCCCAGCGGTGCAAGCACATACCCGCGGTTATTGCCGCACTCAAAGCTGGAAACGACCACCACTTGATTGCCTTGCAGTTCCATCGTGACGCTGGCGTTTCCACTAAGCAACAGGCTCGCGGCCGTTCTCGCAGAACAGACCGTTTCTTCGGCGGTCAACTTCAATGCGTTGGACAAAATCTCATCAAGAAAAGCGCGTTCTGACAAACCTTCAGGTGCAGGCAGCCTAGCCGGGATGACACCGTTCCATTCCACGCACAAACCAGCCCTGTCGAAACGGAAAAAACTGACGGTTGCTTCAGATTTTTGGGGCTGGGACTTGGCGGCGCGTGAATGCATCTGGTTTCTCTTCAAATAGTGAACTTTCTATGTGACCGCAGGACGTGTCTGTCTGACGTCACCACATAAATCCGTTTGTATCAATTGTATCTGCGCCAAATGCATGCTCTGGCGGACGCACACAAAAAAGGCCCCCTCGTTCAGAGGGGGCCGATCACTCGTTAAGATAAATCAGTTCAGTCGAAGTGTCTTGGGCTTGCTTCCGCCCGACTGGACCTTGAAGCCGCCAATACCCGGGCTTTTGCAATTCATCGAATATTTGGCACCGTTCGACTGGAACTTGGGCGAGACACCTTCGATTTTCACCCAACCGTTTTCCGGACCGTTGCCGTTGGGAATATCCCAAGTGTGCTGCACCACGGCGATCTTGTTGGCTGCTGTCTTGGCGGTAAAAACGTTGCTTTTCTTGCCAGTGTTATGCACGAACCGATACTTGATCTGTGCGTTGGCCGTATTGGTGGAAATAGCGGTCGTGGTCTTGATTTTGCAGGCCCCGTTGGGCGGCGCAATTTCAGTCAGTTTCATCGTAGCCTTCTTTACGGAAACCGGCTGGGTATAGCCTTTGACGCCACCCGCGGCCAAAGGCACGCGCGGCCCAGAGAATTTGCTGCATACGATCTTGACCGTCTTCGGTGCAGAATATTCCCAGATTTGGTTATTGGACCCGGCACCTGACGCTTCGACTGTGGTTTTCAGCGAAACCTTAAAGCTCACCTCGTGGTTTGAGCCAAAGATTTGCTTATCCGATTTACCCTGGTTGCGCAGGACAGTTGCTTTCATTTCGCACATGCTGACAGCCGCGGATTCGATCGTGCCGACGCTAAGGGCGAAAGGCCAGTTATAGTCGATGGATTTCGGACGATTGCCGACCGAATAAGAGACAGTCTTCTTGTAAAACGACGTGCCCTGAACCTTGGCCGCGATACCGAAACCATGGGTGATTTCAGGCTCCATGGTCCATTTTTTGATCCGCCCTGCGGTGCCGGTGTCATATTTGAGATTGGCACCTACTACGAATTTTCCGTTCAAATCCAACTTGGTATAATTCTGACCGTTGCTGAGAACTTTCAGCGAGGTCGGGTTTGTGTTGGTAACAGTCGCCACACCACTGTCGGCCGAGGCCACGTGCGGCAGGGCGGCAAAAATGCCAGAGATCAGAGCTACGGTTTTGATACTGGTTACGGTCTTCATAATCTTAATTCCTTCAGCTTTCTGTTTGCTTGTGACTGTCTGTCGTTTGGCACCCGAGAAAGGTTCAAATTTTTTTGAGGGCCTGTTCGAATTGCGCCTGCGGCGTGAGATTAAGGTTCGGACGTATCTGGCAGATGTCCGGCAGATGTTTGGAATGTATCGACTTTGTCAGAGCCTTGTGCGGTCAACACCCGCCGGATTGCACAAGGCCATAACCAAAACGCGTATCTCGGCCTGATGAACCAAGATCAACGGCTGTCTGGCGCAAGATGCGTCGCGCTTTGTCCAGAGACAGCCCGCCGCGGGATGCGTGTCGGGCCAGCAAAGCAGTCACAAGCGGAGCGGCGTAAGATGTCCCAGACCGATAACCGCCGCCTTTCGCTGTAATGACCCATAAGTCGACCCCCGGCGCGGAAAACTCGATATGAGGGCCCTTGTTTGCCTTGCCATAAATCCGGCGGGCCGCGTCCACTGCTGTCACGGCAATGGTATCGGGGGATGCCGCTGGCAAACGCGGCGCGTTGCTGCTGTCATTTCCGGCGGCTGCAACCACGACCATGCCACGCGCGCGGGCTCTGGCAAGCAATTCAGCAAACACCGCGTTAGGCGCGCCTGACATCGACATGTTGACCAACTGAACATTGCGTGCGCGTAGCCAGTCCAGACCCGTGGCAATATCTTCCAACCGTGCACCTTCACGGCCTTTGTCGCGACCAAACGCTTCGGCCGCAAAAATCTCTGAACCCGGTGCCAGGCCGACAATCCCGCCTGAGCCATTCCCGGCGATTAACCCAACGACTGCCGTAGCATGGTCGGTTCCCGTGGGCCTGAGCCCCGGCGACAGCACAGACTGACGCTGGATGCGCTCGCCGGCAAGCGCCGGGTGTCCCGCCTGAACAGGGCCGTCGATTACTCCGACCCGCACGGCGCGCCGAAGAGCGCAGGATTGCTCAGGAGGATCTCCTACCATCGCGGCAGCATAGAGACGCGGCGGGGCCGCGAACCCGTAAATATGATGGCGGTCAACGTCAGCATCTGGCGAAGGGATCGTCAAAGCAGCGCGCGCGTCTGCAAGTGTCAGCCCTTGGGGGAAAGCATAAAAGAGTATGACCCGGCCCATCTGGGGTAGATTTCGCCGGCGCAAAAGCTGCGCCCCGCGTTCTTGCAACACATCCCTTGCCGCTTGCTCTTGCCGGGCTGGGACCAGAACCGTGTATTCCGGTGACCCATCCGGCGCAGGCACCATGTCACGCGCTGCGCGTTCTGTATTGCGCTGGCGTTGCGCGCAAAGCGTGATGGGCCCAAGGTCTCGTCCGGTTGTTCCACGGATAGCCCAGACGAGGCGATAAGTTTCACCTGCCCGAAGCCCGCGCGACGGCACCGCGATCGTGACTTGGCTGGGTGACCAGCGCAGCACCTGCATCTTCAGGGTCTGGCCCCGGCTGGTCGCGAGAATGTCACTGGGTCTTGCACCAAAATCGCGGGCTTCAATTCGGATGGAATCTCTGGGCTTTACGCATCCCGTGGCAATGATCCGAAAGTCGTCGGCCTGCGCTGCAATCGGAAAAGCAAGCAATAGAAGGAGCATGAAAATACGCATGATCAATCCCCTCCCTCGACTTCGACGCTTTCCACAATCCCCGTTGCGGCGTTTAGACGTTCCAATGCACGGGCGGCGGCGTCTTCGTCTTTCGCGGCCAGCGAGTACAGACCCAAAGCCGATGGCCCGGACACGATGGTCAATTCCAGTTCCAGCAAAAGGGCGCGGATTTCTTGTTCGGTGGCTGTCGCGGCAAATACCACTGTTAGGGTTGGCCCAGCGTCCAGAGATTCAGGGCCACCATCGGCCAGCTCGACATCTGGTCCAGTGTTCAAATATGGCAACGTCACCTGAACGGCCAGCAAAGCCATTGCTGCAATGGCCGCGATTTTCCAAAGGCCGGGTTTTGTTGCTTTTGGCTGCGTCACGGTACGATTTGCATCTACATCCCGCATTAGCCTTGCCAACCCAAACTCACCCGGAGAGGTCCCGACTTCGGTCGCTTGCATTTGAATCCGCGCCGCTTTCAACGCAGCCAGTTCCGCCTGCAATTCGGGATTTGCGGCCACTGCGCGTTCAATTGCGCGGCGTTCATCACCTTCCAACGTATCATTTGCAAGAAACACCAGCAGGCTCTGGATTTCATCGTCATCCCTATTTGGACCGGTCATGTCGCTGCCTCCTTCATTCGACCTGACAGGCAGCGCAACAAAAGCTTCTTTGCGTGAAAAATTCGCGTCTTAATCGTGTTTTCAGGGGCGTCAACCACGCGCGAAATCTCGCCGTAACTCATGTCTTCGTAGAACGCGAGCTCAATGGCGCTGCGGTGATCGGCCTTAAGCCCCTCAAGACAGAACCGAAGATGTTCGGCCTCTTGCGCGGCGGCAAGGCAGGCCACGGCATCAGGCCCTTCATCGACCTGCTCGGGCAGGTCATCGCTGGGCGAGATACGTTTATGTTTTCTGAAGTGATCCATTGTCTTCCTGTAGGCAATTCCAAATACCCAGGTCTTGACAGCAGACCGACCCTCGAATTTACCGGCCGAGCGCCAGACTTCCATGAAGACCTCGTGAAGTATGTCGCCCGCTTCGAATGGATCGTTCATTTTTGAAGCAATAAATCTGTAAACCGGCTTTTCCAGCGCCCGGTACAACCCGGCCAAAGCGGTCTTATCCCCGCCCGCGACGGCCTGCAGCAAGGCGTTCAGTTGCGCGTTATTCATGGCTATTGCCTAAGCTGCAAAACAGGTTGCTGGCTTGGCGTAGTGTTCAGGCCACGTACCGAAGACACAGCCAACAGGTTCCCTGCAGAGTCAAACGCAGCAACTCGCCAGCGCAAAACCCTGACCTGACGCAAGCGATCGAGCGTGAAATCCTTCAACCGCGTTGACCGTTCACTGGTATCCAAAGCGGCGATCTGTTTTGGCGCAAGTCCGCCAGCACCCGAGTCCAGAAATTCCAGACGATAGAGGCTTGCGTTGGGAACCGGTTGCCAACTGAACACAGTCGCTGCACTAAGCCCCGCGCCCGGTTGGGGCGCCGAGAGATTTAGCATCGGCTTGGAGGCTGGATCCGGCGTTTGCGGCTCAATGGGCACGGCGGTGACCGTATAGCGCAGATCGGGAACGGATAGCGTAAAGCTGCCTCGCTGTCCGGGCGAGGGTACGAACCGCACCCTGTAGATTCCGGGCCGATCTACCGGCAGCGGCGGGCTCTCGAATGTGGCGCGCCGCGCGCCTGCCAGAACCTGACGAACTCTTCCGACGACACGGAAATCACCCGCGACGTCCGACGGACCGGCAACCTCCCACGCGCCGTCAAGGATGCCGCGTCCGTTCGTAGTCAACTCAAGCCGGGCCGCCAATTGCGTGCCGCTGGGAACCACACGGAAAAGACTGTCGTCGTCAAAGGCAAGATCAGCAAAACGCACGGCCAGTGGACCGCCACTGGTCGCTTGCATGCGCAAGGTTGCGGGCGCTGAGGTTCCGTTGAAATCCGTGAAGCTGCGGGTCAGAACGGCGTTGCCCGCCTGCGCAATCCGCGCCGCTGTTGTCCGGTCAACAACAAGCCGTTCGGACAGTGTTACAAAGATCAGACCACCGCCTGGATGCTGCACCGTTCGGCGTAGCGGGCCGCCAATAGTACCGCCGGTGCTGAGTTGCGCGCCGGGCGAAGTGACCGTAACGGCTCTTGCTGCTCGCGAGATTACCCCGACGCGCCAGTTCAAGGTTATTGCGGATTCACCCGACCCATTGACGCGTGCCGTCGGAGGATTGACGGAAACCGGCCCCGCTGCATGAGCCAAGCCGCACAAAAGGGACAGGACAAAGCTGAGTATGAGTGTTGGCAGAAATCGCATACTCCGCCTCCTACCTAAAGAAATTAGTTGTTGCGCGCAGGGTCAGGCCGACCAGCGTATCCTCGTCCCCGCCGCTTTCGCTGGCATAGGGCCCGTCGGCGCGGCTTGCGCTTAGAACCAGTTCGGCTGTGGGGTGGAACCGCCACGCCAGTTCGGTTGCATAATACTCTCCGTCCAGCGCAAAGGGTTCATCAGTGCGCGTTATGCCGGTATCCAGCCGAAAAATCAGATCATCCGGCCGCAGCGCATAACTGAAGCCCAAAGTGGCTTCGTACCGCTCCCAAGTGTCAAAATCGCCATCCACACGTGTGTAGCCCGCAGTGCCATTCACATTGGCTCGGTCGTTGACGCCATAGTCGAAAGCTGCATTCAAGCTGCGGCTGTCGGTGTCTATATCCAACACCCCCTGATCATCTTCACGGATGCGGACATAATCCAGTGACCAATTGCCGACATCCCCCAGCTTGTCGAATCCCACATACAAAGTTGTTGAGGTATAATCCTCGGGCGGGGGTGCCGCGTTGGGGGTCGTCAGCCGATCCTGTTCGAGGTAGCCACCCCCAAAACGCAGGGCTGTACCCTGCCAGAACCCCTCGCCCTGTAAGTCATAGCGGAGGTCGGTCAGGACCTGCGAAATCCGATCTTCGGGCCAGCCGGATGGCCCCCCGACATTGGTTTTCTGGGTATCGGCAAAGATATTGAGGGCGAACCGGTTGGCGCTGTAGTCCATCGTTAGTCGCCAGGTTTCGGCCCCGACTGCAACACCGGGATTGGCGAGCGAAAAGTAGTCCTGATCCACTTTTTCATAGCCCAGACCCACGGTTAAAGCCCGGTCACCCGCGTCCGTGTTCAAAACGTCGTAGCTTAAGTGGGACAGAACCGCGTTTGCGCTGGTTTCAGGCAATGGGCCGCCGTCATCTTCGTCCCAATCGGTCTGTGACCAAACTGACCCATAATACAATCGCCCGCCCAACAATGTCCCGTCCAGCGAAAGCGACGAGCCTTGACCGGAACCTGTCGCGCTGCCGCCATAGGGATCACCATCGCCGGTATAGGTTTGCACGGACACTCTGAAGTCCTGCGTGGCAAAAGGTTGGAACGCGAATCTTGCCCCCTGCATGCGGCTGTCTTCGTCCGCCAGCCCTGTGAAGTTGGCGGCCCCCAATGCGTCGGCACTTTGCGACGCGAAGGCCCCCAGTTCCACGCGCTGATCTAACAGGCCCATGTCGACCGATAGACCACGCCGGGATACATCACCTACCAGCGCGCGATCATAGTCCAGCATCTGATGGCCCAATCGCCCAGTTAAGTTTGTGGCACCCAGCGTGCGATTGAACTCGAACAGATACTCGGCAATATCTACCGGGTTTTCGGTGACCCGCTCGACGGGGCGCGTCGAGCCCAGATAACTGACTTGTCCGCGAAAACTACCTTCTTCATTTTCCACGCCAAATGAACCGCTGCTTGAGGCGTTTGCAGCTTCGTCGCTGTTGAGAGATTGGATGCTGGCCTCGTGACTGGCGTCAACGGAAACCGTCAACCGGCTGCGGGCCGTGGTCAGGAAGCTGTAACTGGCGATCGGCACAAAGCCGTCACCCTCAAGCAGATAGACGGTCACATCGTGGAACTCACCCGCCAAAGGGGTTACAATGTTCAGAACAAGCTGTCCATTCTCGACCGCCGCGACATCGGTCATGTCGATGCCGTCAACTTCGATTGCCACCTCTCCGGTCAGGCTGGAAATGTCGAGTGGCAGGTAAAGCGTTTGCCCGGTTTCCAGCGTCCCAAGATCTTCAATCAGATCCTGCGCGGCTGCGAGGGTGGTCGCCATGGCCAATCCACCGATGCACAAAAAACACCGGACTTTCTGTTTGAATTGCTGCCGCAAAACTGCGCCCTCGTCGTCTTGTCGCAGTGCAACGCCCTATGCGGCGAAACTGCCTAAAATATTGTTTTGCTAAGGATTAGGAGAGAGCAGTAACGAGACAAGCCACTGTAATGTCTCAATTGTTGCTGTTGTGTATCAGCTTGGGTCACGCGCTAAGCCACACAAGGCTTTGGTGCCCGCGCAACGTGTCTGACAGGATACAATTGATACACCCGCAGGGATATTCCGAAGGCTCTGCCCAAAGTAAAGTCTGCACGTACCCAGACTGCAAAAGGCATGGTGATGGCTGAATACGAGTTTGTTGAAAGCGCCCCGTTCGAAGCGGGGTTTGCAGAAGTGTATGAATGGCAGATTGCCCCCTTTTTGCGCGGCAAAGAGGAAGAGCGCCAAGCCGCGATCTCGCGCAGCATGGTCTGGGTAAAACTTATTGGCGCTGTCTCGGTCGTTCTGGCTGCTTTGGCATCGTATTACGTCCACCCGCTCCTTGGTATATTTCCACTGGGGTTTGGTGGCGGTGCAGCGTTGATTATCTATCTCGAACGCGGAAGCCGCATCAGCAAGGACGTTTCGGGTTTTGTGCGTCCTATCTTGTGCAAGTTTCTGGGTAACATGGACTTGCACGCACAAGTTCCCGCAGACTTTATGCCAGTAGGCCGTCTTGTTGCCCTGCAGATTTTACCCAAAGCCGAGCGCATACGCGAGGATACCGCCATCACCGGAACATGGCGGGATACAAACTACAAGCTGCTGAAGATGAGCTGCTCTGAAAGCTATCGCGATCACAATGACGACCGGAAATACAGAACCCTGTTCGCCGGAATCGTGCTTGAGATCGACTGCCCGGTCGACATGCCACGCACTGTGTTCGTCAAGGATTTTGGCGAGACCCTGAATAAGCTTTATTCCTGGGCGTCCCGTAATACCTTGCCAACCCATCGCTGGGATTTGGGTCTGGAAGATGCCGAACAGGTTTTTGAGGTCTACACTGACGACCCGGCCCAACTTGGTCAGTATCTTAAACCTCAATTCGCTTACACCTTGACGGACATTGCAGGACGGTTTCAGGGGGGGAAGGATTACTGCGCTGCGGCCTTTTCTGGCAGGCGGTTCTATCTGGCACTCAGCTTGCCGCATAGCTTTTTGGGGTTTGATGTCGCCGGCGCCCCCCTGAGCGAAGCTAATGACAGCATCCACCGCGCTTTACGCGATCTGATGACGCCAAGGCAGATCATTGACGCCCTGCACGCCTGAGGGGTGTGGCGTTGGCTTCGCCTGTGCTTTCAGGCAAACGCAATATCGACTGAGCCGAATGGACTGAAATCAGCATGGAATTTACTTCCCGGAGGGCATTTGGCCGGGCTCAACGCCCTGTCCGCATTGCGAAGCTCTGCGCCCACCCTGACCTATCACACTCGCCATCTCGCCTTGATAATCCAGCGTGTGATTTTCCAGTGACCGCACTAAAATAGGTGTGACCGCCCGCGGTCAAGGTCGCAAGCTTCAATTCAAAGCCTCCCAAACCTCGCTGATCACATCAGCAGCCATCAACACATCATTCCGCGTCGTATCGAATTGCCCCACCTGAAAGCGGATGATTTTGCGGCCGTCGAACATGCCCTGCGTCAGATAAATCCGACCATCGTCATTCACCGCATCCACCAGACGTTGTTGCATCACGTCGTCACCCGGGCAGCGGAACGAAAACAGGCTCAGGATGGGTCCCGTCGTGATCTCGAACCCGTCCATTGCACCGATTGTGTTGGCAAGCTCATTTGCCCAAACAACATGGTTGCGAATTCGCTCGCGCAGGCCATCCAAACCGTAAGAGCGCAGCAGGAACCAGATTTTCAACGCCCTGAACCTGCGGCCCAGCGGAATGGTCCATTCGGAATAGTTCGTGACCTCGGCCCCTGTGGTCTTCAGGTATTCAGGTTCGATTTTCAAAGTGTTGAGTTGCGGTGTTGCGTCCCTCAGAAACTGGATCGCGCAATCGAACTGGGCGCCAAGCCACTTATGTGGGTTAAAGACAACACTGTCATAGCGATCCGCTCCGGCCCACAACGCTTGACGGAACTCGGGGCAGATCATGGCGGACCCGGCCCAGGCAGCGTCAAGATGGGTGTATAGGTCATGCTTCTGCGCGATATCCGCAACGGCCATCAGATCATCGCAGGCCCCTACACCCGTACCCCCGGTGATCGCGATGATCCCGGCCGGAACGTGCCCGGCGACTAAGTCGCTTTGGATCGCCGCCTCAAGCGCGTTGGGATCAATCGCGTAAGTTGACCCCAGCGTCGGCAATTTGACCAGATTGTCTTGCCCGATCCCGGCAACCCAGCAAGCCCGGTCAATGGACGAATGCACCTGATCCGAGCAGTAAATCCGCAACGCGCCTTTAGTATTCAACCCTTCACGGTTGCCGGTAAACCCGGTGGCGCGCTCTCGCATGGTCAACACCGCCGACAAAGTGGCCGAAGACGCACTGTCCTGAATGACGCCTGTCATGCCAACAGGCAGTCCAAGCGCCTGGCGCAACCAATCGACCATCACGGTTTCCACCTCGGTCGCGGCGGGCGAGGTTTGCCACAACATGCATTGGGCTGCGATTGTGGTCACCAACATCTCGGCCAACATCGAGGGTGGCGCGGCGTTGGCTGGGAAATAGGCAAAGAAACGCGGGTGCTGCCAATGGGTCATTCCCGGCATGACGATCCGTTCAAAATCGGCTATGATGGTTTCCATCGCCTGCCCCGAGTCTGGCGGCGACGCGTCAATCTGGACGGCAATATCCCCCGGGTTTGTTTGCGCCCGGACTGGGCGATCCGACAGGGTTTGGTGATAATCGGCAGCCCATTTCGAAATGTGCTGCCCCCAATGCGAAAATTCATCCCAGTTCATCAATTCGCCCTTGTGTCGCCCGCTGATCAACTGGACATGACCTCTGCGGCAGTCGTTGTATTTGTAGCTGAAAGACTTCGGCCTAGACCTATAAGCCTATATTGGCCTGACCCGTTCCGGAACTGCCAAAATGGGGCGTTTAGATATCAATTGCGCCCTTGCAGCTGCCCAACCCACGGGCACCAACAAAAGCGCCGTATCGTTCATCGCGCATTCGCCGGCGCATTTCTTGGCTTAATCGGGAAGAACCCGAGACCGAGCCAGTGCACTTTCCGAAGCTGTTCTGGCACAGTTGCCACCTGGCCCAAATAAACAGCGCGTGCATTTGGTTGATTTCAAGCAGGTCAAAGTGGCTGTTTCTTATGCAAAGCAAGCAAACAGGTCCGTGTTCTGAAGGCGTTTAACACATCAGTGGTAGACCAGAGCACCTCCGCCTGCCTCTAATGTTCTAATAAACTGTCGGACCATTCAGGTGAAGGCAAGGGCAGGTGAAAGGCTGATTGGCAACCCTGTGTCATTCGACCAGCATGAGCAAAACAACGGTTTTGTTTAACGCATTGACTGACATCTGCTACTGATTGTTGCGTGAATTTTAGAATCAATGGAGAAGTTTACACCACTTCCTCCTCCATCGGTTAGCCCAGTTTCTGCGGGTTCTTGTGACTAGTGTGAAGGTAAATCAGTTTGAAACTCATAGTTCAAATTCCCTGCTACAACGAGGCAGAGACCCTGCCGGCGGTCCTTGCCGATATCCCAAAGGAAATTCCCGGCGTAGACAGCATTGAAGTTCAGGTTATCGACGACGGGTCCACCGACGGAACATCAGAGATTGCGCGCGAAAACGGGGCGACATATGTGCTGCGAAACCGCGGCAACAAGGGCCTTGCCCGAAGCTTTCAGGTTGGAATTGATCACGCGCTGCAGGCCGGGGCGGATATCATCGTCAACACCGACGGAGATAACCAGTATTCCGGTTTGTCCATTCCCGATCTCGTGGCGCCGATATTGCGCAAGGAAGCGGACATTGTTGTCGGCGATCGCAAACCCGGCGAGAACGCTGAATTTTCCACATTGAAGCGCCTGTTGCAGCGGTTCGGAACGTCGGTCGTGCGGCGGCTTGCCGGGATTGACGTCACTGACGCAGTATCTGGATTTCGCGCATACACCCGTGAAGCTGCCCTGACGATCAACGTCATGACCAAGTTCAGCTATACCACCGAAACCCTGATCCACGCAGGGCAGACAAACCTGAAAATAGCGTCCGTTCCCGTCAACGTGAATCCCGTCGAGCGCCCCTCGCGCTTGTTCACGTCGATGGGTGGATTTCTGCGAAAGCAGGCGACAACAATCCTTCGCAGCTATACGATGTATCGACCTCTCAGCGCCTTTTTGACAATCGGCCTGGTGATGTTGATCATCGGAACAATCCCGGTTCTGCGGTTTCTGTTCTACTATTTCGCCGGTGACGGAGAGGGCCGCGTACAGTCCTTGATCCTGGGCGGCGTTTTTATTCTGGCCGGCTATATCACCATGATCATCGCGCTTCTCAGCGACGCGATTGCAACAAACCGGCGCCTTACGGAACAAGTCCTGAGCCGAATGCGGGAACTGGAACTGCGTATCGACACAAATAATCGTGGGAATGGATCGACGTGACGGATATGGGCGCGGCAAACGCCCCGTTTGCCGGGGGCAAACGTATTCTATGGCTGATTTCAGTTTTGGGGTCCGTCTATTTCGGTTTTCTTGTGATTTCTTCGTGGACCTTGTTCGACCTCAAACCTTTTGGCTGGCAGATATATGACGCTTATTATGCTGCGATTTTGGATGGTCGGTTTGACCTGCCCGCCCGCGTGCTTCGCTACGAAGGTCACTATACCGCAGACGGAACGGGCTATCTCTATCATGGCGTTGCGCCGCTTCTGACACGCTTTGCCTTTGGCTGGGCTTGGCCGTTCGAGACCTTCCCCATGAACGGCTTTTCGATCTGGTTTTGGGCCGTGGTCGGAACGCTGGGCTGGCAGCATGTTCTTGTGACCTTGGCCCGGACAGCAGGAGTTTCTGCGGATCGCCGCGTTTTGGTGCTGGCGCTTTGTGCCGCCTTGTGGGTCGCCGGGCCAGGTCCCGCCCTGGTCATCAACCTTTCGTTTTATCACGAACCGATTGCAGTGGCGTTTGCGATGTCTGGGCTGTTTGCTGCCGTTTGGACACGCGCGGCGCGCGGCGTGACACCAATGTCAGTGGCAGTCGTTTTGCTTGCCGTTTGCGCGATGGTCGCCGTGCACGCGCGGCCAAATGTGGCAATCGGGCTTTATGCCGGTGTCGTTTTGGCAATTGGACACGGTTTGTGGCGCGACCGTTCAGCCTTTCTCATCCCCGCGATCATCGCCATGGGGATTTTGGCCGCAGGCGGGTTCGGATATCTCGGGCTAAATGCTTTGCGGTTTGGGGATGCGTTGATCACCCATGGCAGCTATGAAGGCTCGCGCGTTGTATATGGCAACGTCTTTTGGGGAATAGAAACCAAGGACTCGATCCGCGCGGCAGCCTTCGAAGAGCATGGTCGTCTGAACCCATTACGCGTTGTTCCCAATGCAGCGTTTTACTTGTTCGACGTCCCTTCAGCATCTTTCCTGACCGGCCTGTCCGACTCGATTCTCGGTCTTTACCGGGCGGTAACGGAGCCGATTCTAGGCCATATCAGAGTTGGCGGCCCAAGAACCGGATTGGTTATGCTATGGCCGCTTTGGTGCCTTCTGGCGCTGTTCGGTATTCGCGCGGCTTGGCGCGACACACAAATGGCAGGGCTTGTGGTTGC
Source organism: Ruegeria sp. HKCCA5491 (assembly GCF_013034565.1). Classification (NCBI taxonomy): domain Bacteria; kingdom Pseudomonadati; phylum Pseudomonadota; class Alphaproteobacteria; order Rhodobacterales; family Roseobacteraceae; genus Ruegeria; species Ruegeria sp. HKCCA5491. The sequence goes on along the minus strand of NZ_WQGG01000015.1, from coordinate 30,790 downwards.
GGTTGCGCTGTCGGCTATTGTGACATTGGCCTACGGCACGATCACCTTCCGATACCGCTTGGATCTTTGGCCAGTTATCGCAACACTGGCGCTGATGGGTGCTGTTTTCTGTATGCGACGCGAACCGGGCATAGCTGCAAAAGCCTGGATCGTTGGATTAGGTACGACGGCTTTTATTGTCGGAACTGCAACAACGACAGCGTCGGTGTATAAATATGCTTCTCCGCTCAGGGAAAGGCCGGGAGAATACTTTGAAAAGTGGTCCGAAGACGCCTGCCTGAAGCGCGCGGCCCAGATTGGTCTTACCGTCGAACAAGGTACGAAAACCTGCAGGTCGCATTCTTCGCTTGAGGACGCCGTATGACAAACGATCCACGCGCCACCCTTTCGAGGGCAGCAAAATCCGGCTACGTCGCAACGATGCGAGGCATCGCTTGGGGCCTGAACAAAACAAGCGTCACAGACTGGCTCTCGCGCCGGCATCATCGCGGCAGGGGGTATCATTGGGCGTCAAGCCTTATGGCAATCCATGACATAGATGGGCTGATCGCCCTGGACGTTCCCTGGTGGACCTATGATGCGATTGAAGTCGTCGACGCGTTCCTAAAAACAAGACCTGCCCGTGTATTTGAATACGGCGCGGGGGCCAGCACGATCTGGGCGGCGCGACGCTCGGCTTCTGTAACGAGCGTTGAGCATGATGCGGATTGGTACGCACGCGTTTTGGAACGGGTCCAGGGTCAGACCAATATCTGCCCGGTCGACCTGCGTTTAGCACCTCCTTCGAACGCAAAAGACGCCGCACTTTCGGACCCTATCTACCTGTCTCAGAAACAAGACATGCGCGGCCTGAACTTTACATCCTATGCATCGGAAATTGACAAGGCGAATGGCTCATACGACTTGATAATTATCGACGGTCGCGCACGCCAAGCTTGCTTGCGCCACGCTGCAAACCGGCTGTCACCGGGTGGAATGATTGTCTTCGACAACTCAAAGCGTGCCCGATATCGCGAGGCTATCAGTCAGTCCGGGCTTTCCGTCAATCGCTACCCCGGGCTTACCCCGTCGCTGCCCTATTCAGACGAGACGTCAATATTGACGGCTCATACCTGAGCCTGCCGATGGAAGAGAACACGCCCTTGCGCGCAGGCTTATGGTTCAGGCGCGGAATTCGTGTGGCTGGGGTCGTGTTGCTTGTCTTGTCACTGGGTTATATCGCGCTCGAAGTTCAGCGCAATTGGACAGAGGTTTCGCATTGGCGCCCAAGTTCAACGGAACTTGTCCAACTATTCGGCCTGACGCTTGTCTACATTTTGACGCTGTCCCTGCCTGCCGAAACCTGGCACCAACTGGTTGGCGTCTACGGCGCGGAACCCCGGCGGCGAACGTGGCGCTCTTTCGGGTTGGCGCAGATTGCACGCTATTTGCCGGGTAATGTGGCCCATCTGATCGGGCGCGCTATGGTCCTGCGCGACGGCCCGTTAAGCGCGAAACAATTGGGGCTGGCGACGCTGTTAGAATTAATTGCGATGCCAGCAGGCGCTGTTTTGGCACTTTTGATTGCTGCACTCGTCACTCCGGGGGTCGATCAAATCGCGCAAACAATTGGCTGGTCGGAAGACACAGTGCGGATTCTCACACTCATTTCTGCTCCCTTGTTGATCGCAGGTTTGTTCATCACCTCGCGAATAGCGGGGAATAGCAAGGAACTGACCCGTACTTTTTGCATTGTGGTGCCGATTTGCGCGCTGTTCATGCTGGGGCTCGGCGCAATTTTTGGAGCAATCGTCTGGGTAGTGGGTCAGGGCCCATTCCTTGTCGCAACTGTCGCGGGCATCTGTGCATGGCTGGTTGGGTACGTAACACCCGGTGCACCTGCTGGTTTAGGCCCGCGCGAGGCAGTACTGCTACTGTTTCTTTCGAATGTAATGCCCGCAAGCGGGCTGATCGTAGCTGTCGCCGTTTTCCGGCTTGTCACAGTCTCTGGCGATTTGGTCTGCTTTGCGATGTGTGCAGCCGTTCTGCGCAACGGCGCGCCAGCATAAGCCCCGCTGCCAAGTCTTACGTCGTTGCTCATCCTCTGAAATCCAACGCGCAGACCCTCTTTTTGTAGTTGAAATGCGATTTGGTTGAAAAATTGCTGCAATTTGAGACAATAAGCGGAATACTGGCATTAGGGAATCGTCTCTAGCCAGGTCAACCAGTATGGATCGAGTGACCAGCCGACGTGGGTTTCTGAGTGCCAAAATTCTCAGGGAGGACGGAAACATCGTCCGACCTCCGGGTGCTTGTGTGAGCGGTTTCGCCGATGCCTGCACAAAATGCGCAGAATGCGTGTCAGCCTGCCCGGAAGACCTGATTTCAATGGAACCCGGCGGCTACCCTGTTTTCAAACCAAACGATAACCCCTGCACGTTCTGTGGTGAGTGCACGCGCGCCTGCCCGACCGATGCTTTGGATATCGAACGCTTGGCCGACTGGCCCTGGCGGGCTGCGGTGCAGGCTTCAAGCTGCCTGTCCATGAACGGTGTAAGCTGTCGTATCTGTCAAGACAATTGCGACCAGAATGCGCTTCGGTTCAAACTACAGACAGGCGGGCGTGCCGAACCCGCGCTGGATTCCGATGCCTGCAACGGATGCGGGTCCTGCGTGGCGCTGTGCCCTGTCGATGCGATTATGCTGGAACGGCGCACCCAAGTTCAGATGGAGCCGATTCAATGAATATTTGTGGCTGCCTTACCCATGTTTCCCCGGCTCAGGCCGACGCTGCGGCGCTGGTGATGAATGAGATACCGGGCGTTGAAGTACATGCGCAAACAGCCGAAGGCCGGTTCGTCGTTGTTGTCGAAGACACGCCCGCGCGCCTAGCATCCGAGATCATCATGGACCTGCATCAGATCCCGGGGGTGCTCTCGGTCACTCTTACCTATCATCATTTTGAGGATATTGCGGACAACGTTTCGCGTCCTGATGCCCCAAGCCAAACCACCAGTCGGAGGCCATAGCTATGACTACATCAGAATCTCGCCGAACATTCCTTAAGGCATCTGCTGCCGCTGCAACAGCTTCTGCCGCTGGTATTCCCCTGGCCGGAGGTCAGGCCAATGCGCAGATTGGCATTCCAGACATAAGCTGGGACAAAGCGCCCTGCCGGTTTTGCGGGACCGGATGCACCGTCCTTGTTGGCACCAAGAATGGCCGTGTTGTCGCCACGCAGGGTGATCCGAAAGCCGAGGTGAACCGCGGCCTCAACTGCGTCAAAGGCTATTTCCTGTCCAAGATCATGTACGGCGAAGATCGCCTGACCCAGCCGATGCTGCGTATGAGAGATGGTAAATACGCCAAGGATGGAGAATTCGAACTGATCTCATGGGACGACGCTTTCGACATCATGGCCGAAAAGTGGAAAGAGACCCTAAAGAACAAAGGCCCCGAGGGCGTTGGAATGTTCGGCTCGGGTCAATGGACTGTATGGGAAGGGTATGCCGCATCCAAACTGATGAAGGCGGGGTTCCGGTCAAATAACATTGATCCCAACGCGCGACATTGCATGGCGTCGGCTGTTGTTGGGTTCATGAGAACCTTCGGAATTGACGAACCGATGGGCTGTTACGATGACCTGGAGGCTGCGGACACCTTCGTTCTTTGGGGATCGAACATGGCCGAGATGCACCCGATCCTATGGTCGCGTCTGACCGACACACGCCTGACAAAAGAAGGCTGCGAGGTTCACGTACTTTCCACGTTCGAACACCGCTCCTTCGAACTGGCCGACAACGGGATGGTTTTCAATCCGCAGACGGATCTGGCCATCCTCAACTATATCGCCAACCACATCATCCAAACGGGCGCGGTAAATGAAGAATTCCTGTCCAAGCATGTCAATATCACCAAAACTGACACTGATATCGGTTTCGGCCTGAGGGACGACAATCCACTGCAAGAGGCGGCGGCCAATCCGAACTCTGGCAAGCTGACCGAGATCAGTTTTGACGAATACGCAGAGTCGGTGAAACCCTACACCCTAGAATACACGGCCGAGCTGTCTGGTGTTCCGGCCGAGAAACTTGAACACCTCGCGCAGCAGTATGCCGACCCAAACCGCAAGGTCATGAGCCTGTGGACGATGGGCTTCAACCAGCATACGCGGGGCTCATGGGTGAACTCGCTGATGTATAACGTTCACCTGCTGACCGGAAAGATTTCCGAGCCCGGAAACTCGCCATTCTCACTGACAGGTCAGCCGTCCGCCTGCGGTACCGCGCGTGAGGTGGGAACTTTTGCGCATAGATTGCCAGCCGACTATGTGGTCACCAACCCAGAACACCGCGCGAAGGCCGAAAAAATCTGGAAAGTGCCCGCGGGCACAATTCCTGAAAAGGTCGGCTTCCACGCTGTTCAGCAAAACCGGATGCTGAACGATGGAGTGTTGAACGCCTATTGGGTCCAGTGCACGAATAACATGCAGGCGGCCCCGAACATGAACCAAGAGGGTTGGCCGGGTTACCGTAATCCCGACAACTTTATCACTGTGTCCGATCCCTACCCGACCGTAACGGCGATGTCTGCCGACCTGATCTTGCCGACGGCCATGTGGGTTGAAAAGGAAGGCTGCTATGGCAATGCCGAGCGCCGCACTCAGATGTGGCGGCAACAGGTTCACGCACCCGGCGACGCTAAGTCGGACCTCTGGCAGCTTATGGAGTTTTCCAAGCGGTTCACCGTCGAAGAAGCATGGGGAGAGGACTTTGTCGCCACGGCACCCGAAATGGCCGGGAAAACCCTGTACGAGGTTCTCTACAATAACGGCAATGTCGACAAGTTTCCGCTTAGTGAAATTCAGCCAGGGCACCCAAATGACGATGCAAACCATTTTGGGTTCTATGTTCAGAAGGGCCTATTTGAGGAATACGCCGAGTTTGGGCGTGGACACGGCCACGACTTGGCACCCTTTGAACGCTATCACGAAGAGCGCGGCTTGCGCTGGCCGGTCGTGGACGGAAAAGAAACTCTGTGGCGGTATCGCGAAGGCAGCGACCCCTATGTCGAGGCCGGATCCGAAGTTCAGTTCTACGGGTTCCCCGACAAGAAGGCCAAGATCATCTTCGCACCCTATGAGGCACCTCCGGAAATGCCGGATGAGGAATACGATCTGTGGTTCTGTACGGGTCGTGTCCTTGAACACTGGCATTCGGGCTCCATGACACGCCGTGTTCCTGAGTTGCACCGGTCCTTCCCTCTGGCCGTGATCTACATGCACCCCGAAGACGCCGCAGCCCGCGATTTGCGACATGGGCAGGAAATCAAAGTTTCCACGCGGCGCGGTGAAGTCACAAGTCGCGTATCCACCAAGGGGCGAAACAAGGTTCCCAAGGGGCTGATCTTCATGCCTTGGTTCGATGAAGGCCAGTTGACGAACAAGCTGACGCTTGACGCGACCTGCCCACTGTCCAAGCAGACAGATTTCAAAAAATGCGCCTGCAAAGTCGAGCGTGCCTGAAGCAGCGATGACCGCCCCAAGGCGGTCATCCAGCCAATAAAGAAGGAACATGCAAGATGAACAAGATAGTCGCCACCGCAGCAGCCCTTCTCATCGCGCTTGGCAGTATTGCGATTGCGCAAGAACTTCGTGACCTGCGCGGAACCCCGCCAGATGCGCCCAGCGTTGTGAACATGAGCCTTCAATGGGAAGGCCGAGAGGGCCGAATGGTCCGAAACTACCGCCAGCAACCGCCGTTGATTCCGCATTCCATCACGCAGTACCAGATTGATCTGCGAACCAATCAGTGCCTATCCTGCCACGACTGGACAAAGGCCGGTGAGCGGAATGCGCCGACGCTTTCGATGACGCACTACCTGGATCGCGACGGGACCGAGTTGGATCACATCGCCGGAACCCGGTATTTCTGCAACCAGTGTCACGTCCCGCAAGCGGATACGGAACCTCTGGTTACCAACCTCTTTCAACCGTCGTCCACCGACTGATCCAAAGCTGATCTGAAAGGAGCACCGAGATGGCAGACTCCCCTGAAAAACGCGGTTGGATAGGCCGAGTATGGAACGCAATCTGGACACCGGCAGTTGCCTTCAGTTCTGGTTTTTTGCTGCTGGCAGGCTTTCTTGCTGGAATCCTGTTTTGGGGCGGATTCCACTGGACCTTGGAACTGACCAACACCGAGGAATTCTGCACCTCGTGCCATTCGATGGAAACCAATTTGGGCGAGTATCGGGAAACGATACATTACAACAACCACTCTGGTGTCCGCGCAATTTGCTCGGACTGCCACGTCCCTCATGAATGGAACCACAAGATCAAAGCTAAGATCATGGCCGTCAAAGACGTGTATCACGAGATGGTCGGCACCATCAGCACAACCGAAAAATACGAGGAACACCGCCTGAGTATGGCATCGGCTGTCTGGAAAAAGATGAAGGCCTCGGACAGTCGCGAATGCCGCAATTGTCACAACTTCGATTATATGGACTTTACGATTCAGGAAGCACGCGCAGCGTCTGAACATCAGCGCGCGATCGACAACAACATGACCTGTATAGACTGTCATCAGGGCATCGCCCATAACCTTCCACCCGGATACCTTGAACGATACCAAGAAGTTACAGAGACACTTGCCGGCACACCACAGAATTCCGTTCAGGGTCAACTGGCTGACAGTAGCGCTGAAATCCGGTCGTACCTGACCACGCAGGCCGAGTGAGAGGGGACAAGACATGCTTGAATTACTTGGAACCATCGGAGCCAACATTATCGGCCTGCCCGGAATCCTTGGCCTTGCTTTGGGGATGATGACCCGAAATCTGATGCTTGGCGCTGCGATGGGTGGGATTGTCGGCGTGATCGAGACATTGATTTTCGCACACTGGTCCTTTGCCAATGTAGAAATGACCGAACTGGTCATCGCTGTGATCATTGGGATATGCGCAGGCATGCTGGGAACTGCTATTCGCATCAAGGGCGCAACAGTTTGACCCAGCCGAAACCTGCCCGACGGGTTCTGAGACAGGTATTTCAAAAGATGTGCCTAATTTAAGTTCAGCGATGCGGGCCTGCGACCAGTTAAATTGCGGGGTTTGCACCGCTTTGGAGATTGCAGTTCCCGATGTTACAGTCTCGACTCAGACGAATTGTTCAAAACCATTTTTCAGACAGATTCAGGGAGACCCGCGATGAAGGGTGACAAGAAAGTAATAGAATACCTTAACAAGGCTTTGCGGCACGAGTTGACAGCAGTCAGCCAATACTGGTTGCACTACCGATTGCAGGACGACTGGGGTCTTGGCAGCATGGCCAAGAAAAGCCGCGAAGAGTCGATCGAGGAAATGGAACATGCCGACAAACTCATCGAGCGGATCATTTTCCTTGAGGGGCATCCAAATCTTCAAAAACTCGACCCGTTGCGGATCGGTGAAAATCCGCGGGAAACACTGGAATGCGATCTAGCCGCCGAAAGAAGCGCACGCGCCCTTTACAAGGAGGCCCGAGATGTCTGCAAGGATGCGGGCGATTACGTCTCGATGAACCTGTTTGAAAACCTGATGTCGGACGAAGAAGGACATATCGACTTTCTCGAAACCCAACTGGAATTGTATGACCGTGTTGGGCCTGAATTGTTCGCTCAACTCAACGCAACCAAAATGGAAGACGCGGAGTAAGCGCATTAGCGTACCATCTGTTACGCGGTTTCAATTTTGCGTAGTTCGTACGTCCTGCCGGATGAGCCCCCTGCCCGGGTGGTTTCGACCGGTGAACTGTAAGGTGAAGTTTCACAAGCTAAGGGATATTGCCGAAAATAGCGAACTATTGAAAAATCAGTCTCAGTTTTAGACAGAATCACATTGGGTTATTTTGGTATGATGGGTCTTGCAAGATTGGGTTGGCAATACGCCTTTGCAGGATGGTCGGAGTTTCACAATGGCCGCCGAGCAAGGTTTTTCTTTCCCCTAACCCTGCTGAAACATGAAAAGAACCTAGGGATAAATTTCGCAGGCGATGCCACATCGGATGACAACGCGAAATTTGACCTGCCTTTCCAGATGGCTCTGATCTGATGCAGGACCGTACTCAAGTATCGGCTTTTGACGTTGCACCTTTCAGCATTGCCGTAGGCTTGATCAGCCTGTTGATCGTCTTCGGCATCTCTTGGACGACCGGGTCAGACTTTGGCTACCTGACCCGCGATCCTGCGCAACAATTCAAAGCCCCGTCTTATGCAGGGTTTCTTTCGAATATGGGCGTTCTGTTCTGGATGGCCAGCGCGACCGTAACTGCGTTTGGCTTTGCCCTATTAAGTGGCTCGCCACATACAATGGCGTCACGAAGATTTCTGTTGGCCCTGACATTTCTTTCGACCGCGTTCTGCCTCGATGACTTTTTCTTGCTGCACGAGCGGCTCCCCATTGGTGAAAAGTTTTTCTTTGGAGGGTACGCTTTGTTCCTGGCGGGCACTGTCGTTCTTTACCGCCGTCATCTGGGACGGCTGGCCAGTATTCACCTTGTTATCGCGGGTTTGTTCTTTATGACCTCGATCGGAATAGATTTCTTTCAGAAGTCAATTCAGGTCTACCTCGGCCAGTATCGCATCCTATTTGAAGATGGCGCCAAATTCCTCGGAGCGGTGTTTTGGCTGAACTTCTCTTGGGCGGTAACCACTCAACAAATACTAAGCCTGTGGCCTAACATTTCCGAGCTGCCCGAAGGCCGCCCGAACTCTGACGGCGTAACAGCAGGCGAATAGAACCGCTGCTCACCATACATCGCTAAGGGACCAAGACCCGGCTTTGTACGGGCCAACGCGCCCCTTAACTTTGTTCGCTCAGGCGCGCAGGCGGGCTCGGGAGCTGATGATAGACTTCCAAATATTCGCCACTGCAATCAGTTAGGGCGGCAGGTCAGTGCGTGTGGACTCCGCCACCCTTGGCCAACAGGAACAAGCAAACCTAAGACCCGTGTGAATCAGGAAAGACAGGTTTGCGTTTTTCCTCGAACGCGCGAATACCTTCCTGCGCTTCGTCGCTGCCAACGGCAATTGACATAAGGCGTCGCTCGCGCAGCAGATGTGCGTTGAATGCTTCCCGTTCGGGCGCCGCAATTAGCGATTTGATAGAAGCCTGCGCCTGACGTGGGCCGCGCGACAACGCTTCGGTCAGGTCCAACGCATCGCTCAGGGCATCGCCGGGCGCAACAACCCGGTTTACAACTCCCATGGCGTACAGCCGTTCGGTCAAGACCGGCTGGCCCGTCAAACACATTTCGGACGCCAACTGGCGTGGCAGGTTCATCGACAGGAAACCCGACCCCCCTCCATCCGGGACCAGCCCCGCGTTGACATAGGCCAGGGTGAATTTAGCTCCTTCTGAGGCCACTATCATGTCACAGGCAAAAGCAAGGGATGCCCCCGCCCCCGCAGCTCCGCCTTCTACCGCCGCGATCACCGGCAGCGGACAGGCACGGACGGTTCGGATCATGCTGTGCAGAAACTCAATCTGCTCTTCTCGGTCCGGCAGAGGCATTTCGCGTCGCTGCTTGAGCATACGCAAATCGCCGCCAGCCGAGAAAAACTGCCCGGCACCGGTGATCACCACGGCCCGAACCGAGGAGTCAGGTGCAACCGCATCGCTCAGGGCCTTTTCTACAGGCTCATAGACCGCGCGCGACAGCACATTGCGGCGCTCGGGCTCATTGATGGTGATGATCAGTGTTGACCCTTGGGTCTCGAACAAGACAGCTTCGCTCATGGGTCAGGCCGCCATCACTCGGTGCAACTGAGCATAGCGGTCGCCCAGTTGGTGGTCGATCATCGACAGCCGCTTGGCATAATGCGAGCCGGGATATTCCCAGGTCATGCCGATGCCGCCGTGCAACTGAATGCTTTCTTCCGAAATCAGCAGTCCGGTGCGGCCGATCAGGTTCTTGGCCATCGCGACATATTTACCCGCCTCATCCGTTGCCAGCTTGCTTGCCGCCAGAATGGTGATCGCCCGACATTGTTCGATCTCGATTGCCATATCCACCGCGCGATGTTGCAGCGCCTGAAAGCTTGCGATTGGGCGACCGAACTGTTTGCGCTGTTTGAGGTAGTCGACCGTCATGCCGACCAGAACCTCCATGACACCCACAGCCTCGGCGCACAGCGCCAGACGGCCAGCGTCAAGTGCAGCTTCGATGATATTCCCGGTATCTTCGCTGATGCAGGTGGCCGCCGCGCTGTCGAGGATCAACTCCCCCGCGCCACCGCCGTCGATCATGGCATAGTCGATGGTTTCGGGGCTATCGACCAGAAACAGCCCAACCCCGGCTTCGGTTCGCGCCGCGACCAGAGCGCCATCGGCCCCCGGCAGGCCATAGACCACAGATTTCCGGCCATTCAGCACCCAACCATCGCCGGACTTGTCTGCGCTGGTTCGGATCAGCGGCAAGCTGTCCGCGTCCGGCTCAAACACCGCAAAGGTCAAACGTTTTGTGCCTGCGATCATGTCCTCGACCAGTTGCTCGGCACCGCAATCAGCCGCGGCACGCACGCTCATGAGCGTGGCAAGAATAGGTTCAGGACAGAGGCCGCGGCCAAGTTCCTCGAACACGGTTGTGATGTCGAAACCAGCGCCGCCGAAACCGCCCTGATCCTCGGGAACGAAGGCGCCGATCAGGCCAAGCTCTGACAACTCTGCCCATTTCGCTGGGGAATGATACGGCGCGGTTTCGATCAAGCCGTTGCGCGTTTCAAAGTTGTACTGGTCCGCAAGGTAGCGGCGCAACGTGTCCGACAGCATCTGCCGGTCTTCGGTCAGTTTGAAATCCATGGCTCAGCTCCGGAACATGTCTTTGGCGATGATGTTGCGCTGAATCTCGTTCGATCCGCCAAAGATCGAGAGTTTGCGATTATTAAAGTACGTGGCCGCCGATGCGGTGGCTTCTTCGGGCACTGTGCGGGCGTTGTCCGACAGCTCGGTGGCCGGGAATGGCGCAGCGGCGGCCCCCAACGCGGATTTGGTCAGGCCGTGGATGCGCTGACGGATGACCGTTCCCTTAATCTTAAGCATCGAGCTTTGCATCCCCGGCGCAGCGCCTTCCTTGGCCGCGGACAACATCGCAAGGTTCATCACCCGCATGGCTTCCAGATCAATCTCCACCTCGGCGATCTCAGCCGCGAAAACCGGGTCTTCAGCCAAGGGTTTGCCCATCCGGTGCAACTGCTTCGACAGCCGCTTCAGCCGGTCCAAGTCACGAAGTGAAAAACCCACTCCGGCGATATTGGTCCGCTCATGGGTCAGCAGATACTTGGCGATCGTCCAACCTTTGTTTTCCTCGCCCACCAGATTGGCCACCGGCACACGGACATCGGTGAAGAACACTTCGTTCACCTCGTGCCCGCCTTCCAACAGTTTGATCGGGCGAACCTCGATACCGGGCGTGTTCATATCCACCAACACAAAACTGATCCCTTCCTGCGGCTTGCCCTCGGAAGAGGTGCGCACAAGGCAAAAGATCTTATCGGCGTGCTGACCCAGCGTGGTCCAGGTTTTTTGACCGTTGATCACATAGTGATCCCCATCACGGTCCGCGCGTGTTTTCAAGCTGGCCAAATCGGACCCGGCACCCGGTTCGGAATATCCCTGACACCACCAATGGGTCCCGTCCAGAATGCGCGGCAGAAATTCGGCCTTTTGCGCGTCCGAGCCGAATTTCAACAGAACCGGCCCCAGCATGCTTACGCCAAAAGCCACGATACGCGGGGCAAATGCCATTGCGCATTCTTCTTCGAAGATATGGCGCTCGACCGCGCTCCAGCCGGGGCCGCCGTATTCCACTGGCCAGGTAGCGGCCAGCCAATTGCGTGTTTGCAACGTGGCGTGCCAACCTTCCATATCCGCCTTGGTCAGTTCTTCACCATTGCGACCCTTGGCAGCCAGTGCCTCGGACAGGTTTTCGGCCAGAAACGCTTTGACTTCGGCGCGAAACGCCTCTTCTTCTGGGGTAAAGCTCAGGTCCATCCTCAGCCCTCCTTGTTGAGATCGTTAAAGGATTTGCCAGCCTCGGCCAGCTCACGCAGCAGGGCTGGAACCTGCCAGTAATACGGGTCTTCTTTCGCGTATTCCTCGATGCGCTGAACCAGAACATCCAGCCCTGTGATGTCTGCATATTGCAATGGTCCGCCCCAGTGGCGCGGAAAGCCGTAACCGAACAGGAAAACCGCATCCACGTCGATGGGGCGCAGGGCGATCTTTTCTTCGACCACTCGCGCGGCCTCGGACACCATCGCGGCCATATAGCAATCCACGATCTCGGCATCGGTAAATTTGCGGGGCGAGATACCTTTGGCCTCGCGCTCGACCTGCGCATACTCGGCCACGGCAGGGTTCACGCTGCGGGTCTTGCCGTCATAAATATAGAAACCCTTAGCGCTCTTGCGTCCAAACCAGCCCTGCTCGCAGACCCGGTCGGCGATCTCGACATAGCGCTCCTCGGCCGGGCGGAACTCTGCCTGCCGCTTGCGCGTGGCCCAGCCGATATCCTGCCCTGCCAAGTCCGATACAGCAAAGGGACCCATCGCAAAGCCAAAACCCTCAAGCGCGGCGTCGATCTGTTCAAACGGCGCACCGTCCAGTTGCATATAGGCGGAAGACTTGCGGTAATGTGCCAGAATACGGTTGCCGATAAAGCCGTCGCAAACCTCTGACCGCACGGCGATTTTGCGCAGTTTCTTGGCCAGCCTAAAGCTGGTGGCGACGATTTCGGGCGCGGTCTCTTTACCTACCACAACTTCCAGCAAACGCATCACATGGGCGGGCGAGAAAAAGTGCAACCCGATCACGTCCTGAGGCCGGCTGGTTGTCGCCGCGATTTTATCGACGTCCAGATACGAAGTATTCGTCGCCAGAACAGCCCCCGGTTTACAGATCTGGTCCAGCTTCCCGAAAACCTCGCGTTTTACGTCCATGGATTCGAATACCGCTTCGATCACCACATCTGCGTCCGCCAGAGCGGCCATATCGGTGGTGCAGGTCAGCATGCCTAAAACGGCGTCCCGCTGCCCCTCGGTCAGTTTTCCGCGTTTGACTGCACCGTCGAGGTTCTTGGTGATGGTCTCACGGGCAAAAGCAACGCGGTCCTCTTCCATTTCAATCAGCGTAACAGGCATCCCGGCCAGCAACATCGCCGTTGCAATGCCCGACCCCATGGTACCGCCACCAATCACACCACCAGACTTCAGGTCACGTGCGTCCGCCTTGGCTTCGGGGATATGCGCCACGGCGCGTTCCGCAAAGAACGCATGTTTCAGGCCCTTATGAGCATTGCTGCCCAATGCTTCGACAAAAAGGTCACGCTCTACCTGCAACCCTTCGGACAGCGGAAGGCTGCTTGCCTCTGCCGCTTTCAATGCGCGGGTTACCAATTCGCCCTTTGCCTTGGCGCGGAACGTGTTCAACTCATCTGCGGTGATGCGGTTGTCTTGTTCAGCCGTAACGCGGGTTTTGAGTGTGCCGTCCAGAACCTGCTGACCAGCAGCCAGGGCAACCGCCTCGGGGTCACCATCCTGCAAATCATCCAGTAGCCCAGCTTCCAGTGCCGCTTCGGCCGAGATCGGCTTGCCCGAGGTGATCATGGTCAAAGCCGTCTTACCATCCACAAGCCGGGGCAAACGCTGAGTCCCACCTGCGCCGGGCAGCAAACCCAGATTAACCTCGGGCAGGCCCAGTTTCAGGCCCTTGATGCCGACCCGCGCCTGACAACTCAGAGCGATCTCAAGACCGCCGCCCAGTGTCGTCCCGTGCAAAACGCAGACTATCGGCTTGGCACTTGCCTCCAGCAGGTCGCAAACCTCGGGCAGGCCGGGCAGTTTCGGCGGCTGGCCAAACTCACGGATGTCTGCACCGGCCACAAAGGTTCGACCCGCAGCAAAAAGAGCGATGACCTTGATTGCGTCGTCCGATGCCGCGTCCTGAATTGCATTCACCAGCCCGACGCGTACATCATATCCGGCGGCATTGACCGGAGGGCTGTCGATCTTGACAAGGGCGACCTCACCCTCTTTGCGAATTTCGACCGCAGTCATAAAAATCTCCTGCTTTCTATCACATGTACCCAAGGCTATGCCTGAGTGTTTGCACCGTGTCGCGCAGCCGTGGCGCCACAACCCGTTCCAGTTTTTCGGTATTCAGATCAGAGGCATTGGCACCGCACAGAAAGGCAAATGGCTGCGTGCCCAGGGCGGTTTGGAACGGGACAGCGCAAGCATTGACGCCGCTGTTCCAGCCTCCGTAGGAAATTACATAACCTCTGCTTTCAAGATGTTCGCGGTCGGCCCGTGCCTGTTCAGTTTCGGCAACCAGCGTTGAGTCAGCGGCAAGAATGGCGCGACCGGGGGCGCTTTGCTCCATCGGAAGCCGGTGCCCCTCGCTCAGCCACAGCGACGATGCGTTGCGCGGCCTCCAACAGCGGGTCAACATGGCCGCATCGCCGTGACGCATGGACAGCGCAACCAACACACCGGTGTCGTCAGCCAGTTGCTGCATCACGATTTCGGCCATTGGCAGAAAGGACAGCCCGGCGTGTGCTGTGTATCCAAGCGCCATGGCCGAAGGCCCAAGCCGGTAGGCCTCGGACGGGTGCAACTGCTCCAAAAACCCCATCGAGGCAAGGGTGAAGGTCATCCGCGCCACGGTGGATGGGGGCATTCCTGTGCGCCTTGCCAACTCGCGGTTGCCCAGCGAGACATCACCGGGCTTGAACGCCTGCATCACCTGCAACCCTTTGGCGAGGGTCGAAGCAAACCGGCGATCTCTTTCCGCGTCCGACATGTGGGCTTACACGCGCTCCAGGATCAGGGCGATCCCCTGCCCCACGCCGATGCACATGGACAGACAGGCGTAACGCCCGTCCGTTTCCTCAAGATGCCGCATCGCGGTCAGCACGATCCGCGCACCCGACGCACCCAGAGGGTGACCAACCGCAATCGCACCACCGTTGGGGTTCAGGCGGCTGTCAGCGGGATCAATCTCTAAGTGTTTGCAGCAGGCCAGAACCTGTGCCGCGAAGGCTTCGTTAATCTCGATAAGGTCCATGTCATCCAAAGTCAGACCGGCGCGCTCCAGAGCCTTGGGGACTGCGAACGCCGGGCCGATTCCCATGATCCGGGGCGGTACGCCTGCGATGGCTCCGGCCACAATCCGCGCGCGCGGCGCGGCACGGTCGGTTCTGGCGCCGATCATCAGCATCGCCGCACCATCATTAACGCCCGAGGCATTGGCGGCAGTCGTCACCCCCTCGGGGAAGATCGTCCGCAAAGCCGACATCTTCTCAAGTTGTGTATCCGGGCGGGGATGTTCGTCCTGCCCAACGTCATGGGTCGCCCCTTTGCGCCCCTTGATGGTGATCGGGGTGATCTCGGCATCAAAGAAGCCACGCGCTCGGGCCGCCTCGTACCGGGCCTGAGAGTTGTATCCGAATTGATCCGACGCCTCACGTGTGATCTGATAGTCCTGGGCCAGATTATCAGCGGTTTCTGGCATCGGGTATTCCCCATGCATCTCAGCGATGCGCGGATTTGGAAAGCGCACACCGATGGCACTGTCAAAGATCTGTGTTTGCCTTGCATAGGCGGTTTCGGACTTGGCAATGGTAAAGGGGGCGCGGGTCATGCTTTCGACACCGCCTGCGACGTACAAAGGAGCCTCGCCAATTGTAACTGAACGCGCGGCGTCCAAAGCGGCTGACATGCCCGAACCACACAGGCGGTTTACGGTCTGACCGCCAACCTCAACCGGCAGACCGGCCAGTAATGCGGTGTAGCGGGCCACGTTGCGGCTGTCTTCGCCCGACTGGCAGACATTGCCAAGAATGACGTCTTCGATCTCGGACGCGTCGAATGCGCTGCGTTTAACCAGCGCGTCCAAAACCTGTGATGCCAGATCATCGGGCCGGACCGATGCCAGCGCACCGCCGTGCCGACCAAACGGGCTGCGCAGCCCATCGTAAATATATGCGTCAAGCATTCTCAACCTCTTTGATCAATTGTGCCGGTGTGTCCGCGAAAGCCCCAACTTTCTTGTGGGATAATTCGCTCGCTGCCTGTTCTTCGATCAGCTGGTGGGTTTGGCGCAATACACTCTCCTCAGATGCAGCGCCGTTGTTCTAGCTCCAAGATCTGAGTTAGTCAATATGCGGTTTAGCGTTCCGCATAGCGGAATTATAAGATCGACAGTCTCACCCAAAACCCCCATTCAAATGGGTCGGATTGGCATTTCCAGAACAGCCTAACGCGTTGTTTTGACGACCGGCAGATCAGACTGGAAAAGCAATTCCAATTCATGGGAGGATTACATCAAAGAAAAGTGAGCGATTCAATTTGGTGCAATATCCGTTGCTTGCACAGAAAATTACTATTGGAGACGACGATGAGTGGCGGTGAAAACAAATTTGTCCCAGAACACGTAGAGCTGGATCCCAACCACGAGGACGCTATCGTTCGATGGTGCAACCGCATGATCCGCCACGGCGTTCGAGCGTTATCTGTCCTCATGCTCGGCATTATTTTGTTGGCAATTATTGATGCCGGTTTCACAACCTATCAGAAATTTATGGAACCACCTTTGTACATTCTGGAGGTTAGCGATCTTCTGGCGGTATTCAGTGCTGTTCTGGTCGTATTGATCGCGATCGAAATCTATACAAATATCACGCTCTACCTGACCGCCGACGTCATCCATATCAAGCTTGTAGTCGCGACAGCCTTGATGGCGGTCGCTCGAAAGATCATCACGCTGGACGACAAGAGCTTGGACCCTCACTACTTTCTTGGATATGCAGCGATCGGTCTGGCGTTGGGCGTAACGTACTGGCTCATAGCAAGAAAACCATGAGCGGAACCGCCCACCCCCTACAAGCATTCTGCACAAACTGATTGCCGCCCGGATTTGTTCGGATCAGTCCAACAATCTGGGCGCTGCGTCGTTTAGGTCAGGTAGTACTCGTCGATCTTAAAGAATTGCGGCCATGTGTTGAGTGGACGGCAGGTTACAGTCGCCCGCCATTTGCAAACGCATGCGTCAAAATATACATACAAAAAGTGACATTTTGCTACAATGTTTGGCTTTTGTATGCCAGACACCCCGAGAATTTATCTTTGATGGCTGGATTCGGAAATGGAAGAAAGAGACACACGATCAGCCCTGCGCAGGGGCTTTGCTCTCAAATGCCCGAACTGTGGCAAAGGGCACGTGCTTCACAAGTACCTAAAGGTGAATGATACGTGCACTGTGTGCGGCCTTGATCTGACACACGCGCGCGCCGATGATGGCCCTGCGTATTTTACGATTTTGATCGTTGGTCACTTAGCAGGCTTTGCGCTGCATATTATCTGGTCTGTCTGGGAACCTACGCCGTTGGTTATGGCGACGGTGACATCCGCCGGTGCAGTTGCGTTATCCCTGTTCTTGCTGCCACGGTTCAAGGGCGCGCTAATTGGGCTTCAGTGGGCAAAACACATGCACGGGTTCTAAGGCAGGCTTGCCAAGCAAGCCTAGGCTTTTCGGACAGATCAAGGCCCTAGTCGGTTGCGCAACTCCCTTCCGGAAAGCCCGGCTACGCAACATGATCTCCCTCAACCTTCAGTCACGCGACGCTCGCAAGGGCTATTTCAGCAAAAAAGATGAGCCGTCGCAGTAAGTTCTGCGATGGTTTTTCCTGTCGCCTCAAGCGAAACAGAACCCACGTCCATCTTTTCTTAATCTGGCTGAATCTACCGTGAGCGTTTGGACTTTCAGACAACCATCCAATCGTGCTGATCCGCGTTTTCCAACGCATCGACCAGTTTGCGCAATGCTGTCCCCAAATTCGCCGCGGTATCAGGAGACCCAAGCGCAACCCGGACCGCATTTGGCGCCTTGCCAAGCGCAAAAGCTGCACCGGGCACAAGCCCCAGCCCCGAGCCGCGCAGCTTCAGAACAAACTCTGTGGCGGAACACCCGCCCGGCAGCGGAAGCCAGACATGAAATGCGTCCTTTGGAACACGAATATCCGGCAGAGATTGATGCAGTACGCCCTGCCGCCGTTCAGTCTCAAACCGGATCGCGGACAAAATTTTGTCGGCCAGGCCAGAGGTGATCCAATTCGTTGCCAACCTTGCAGAAATCGGTGACACGACGCTGCCATTTGCGCGCATCGCCCGCCTGACGCTGTCATTCGACGTGCCGGATGGCGGCACCATAAAGCAAACGCGAAGCGACGGTGCCAGACACTTTGAAAGGGATGATACGTACCACGTCCGCTCTGGCGCAATGGCACAAAGCGGATCCGGCGCCGTGCTTGCAAGCACCCCATAGGCATCGTCTTCAATGATGTGAAGATCGTGCTTGCGGGCAACCTCGGCAATACGCGCGCGCCGTGCGACGGGCATTGTGATCGTCGTCGGGTTGTGCAAGGTCGGCGTGGCGTAAATGGCACGGGGCTTCGCGGTCTGGCAAACCTCATCCAGCGCGTCGGGGTCCAGACCGTCCGCATCCATTGGGATCGGCACAACGTTCAGCTTCAGGTGCTGCGCAAGCGCCAGAAGGCCGGGATAAGTCAATTCTTCGCAGCATATCGTATCGCCCGGCTCGAGTATGAGCGACAAAATAGTCCAGGTTGCGCCCTGCACACCATTGCAAATGATGATGTCATCATGCGGCTGAAGCCCCAGATGGCGCTGAAGCCAGAACTGCGCGGCCTGTTGGTCTTCATGACTGCCACCGGGCATCTGGTAGCGCATCAGAAACTCAACCCCATGTTCGGATCGAAGCGCATCAAAGCCCTGCCACATACTGCGCACCAGCCCAGCATCCTCTAACCGGGGAGGCACGTTCATGCTCATATCGGCAGTCTGGTTTTTTGCGCTGTCCGAAGCCACCGGATTGGCAGGCCTGGACTCTTTGACGTAGGTGCCCTGCCCCACGCGCCCCTCGACCAAACCGTCTTTTCCTGCAGCCGAATACGCCCGGCTGACGGTCGTGAAATCAATGCCGAGAACACTGGCCAGCGCGCGCTGTGGCGGAAGCCGCTGACCGGGGCGCAGGACGCCCGCACGAATATCGCGCGCAATGGCTTCAGCAATCGCAAGGTACATAGGGCCGTTGCCTTCTTCGACGGCTGGAACCCATGCGACATTTGGCGTGCTGTCATTCATTGCTTCACTCCTTGTCTGCATTTATATGCCCTTTGTATGCATATTGAAATGCATCAATCACGCTTGTGCCGCCCTTATGGCCGCCGGGCAGAAAGAAGCGCAAGTAAACGAAAAACGGAAAGACTTTCGACGTTTCATTCCAACCTTTCAAGGCAATAGCACAGTGTTTCGCACCCGATTGCAGCACAGCGGTATGCAAAAAACGACAGAACCTAACTTGGGTACAATCCAAGCAAGATCAAGAAGTAACGGATGTCGTCTCCCTCACTATGTGCTCCGCGCGAACCCATATCTCCCCGTCAGGTGTCAGGCTATTATCGCCGCCTCAAATGGGTGATCCTGATCGTTACGCTGGGCATATATTACGTCACCCCATGGCTCAGGTGGGATTGGGGTCCAAACCTGTCTGATCAGGCGGTACTGGTCGATATTGCCAGCCGTTGGCTTTACTTTTTCTGGATCGAGATCTGGCCGCACGAATTCTATTTCGTCGCGAGCCTGTTCATTATGGCGGGTCTGGGACTGTTCCTGTTCACATCGGCGCTGGGTCGCGTTTGGTGCGGCTACGCTTGCCCGCAGACTGTCTGGGCCGACCTGTTCATTCTGGTCGAGCGATGGATTGAAGGGGACCGCAATGCGCGGCTCAGGCTGCATCGCAGCACGTGGACCCTGCAGAAGTGGCGGTTGAGCTTGACCAAACGGACCATCTGGCAGCTAATCAGTGTCGGGCCTGGCGGAGCTTGGGTTATCTATTTCGCCAACGCGCCAACGTTTCTGGCTGATCTGGTCGCATTTTTTGCCCACCCGGCCGCCTACGGCACCATCGGTTTCGTGACGCTTTCAACGTTCATCTTTGTCGACTTCATGCGTGAGCACATTTGCATTTATGCCTGCCCGGGGCCGCGCATTCAGGCTGCCATGATCGATGAACACACTCTGGTTGTAGGCTATCGTGACTGGCGGGGAGAGCCGCGAGGCAAAGCCAACACATTGGATGCCGGCAATTGCATTGACTGCAAGGGTTGAGTGAATGTCTGCCCGAAAGGAATCGACATCAGGAACGGATCACAGATGGAATGCATCACCTGCGCTTTGTACATCGACGCCTGCAACGACGTGATGACGCGGATCATGACCGGATATTGGGCAAGTTCAAAGAACGCTATCAGGAAGCCGTTCATTTGACGCTAATATATCCGGGCGTCAAACAGGCGCTGGATGCGCTGGTTCAGGGAGGTCACAACCTGGGAACTTGCAAATACAAGCCAACGGTCCCCTGCATGGACGTCGTTAAGCATCTTGATCTTGAAGAATATTTTTAGGTCGTGTGCGCCGGGGACAGACCGTCTGTACATAACCCCGACCCGGCTCCCCTGTATTCGGCCTATGCAGACCTGCCACCGGGGCCTGAGATTTTTGTCGGCGACAGCGGGGTTGATGCC
Organism: Ruegeria sp. HKCCA5491; assembly: GCF_013034565.1. Taxonomy (NCBI): domain Bacteria; kingdom Pseudomonadati; phylum Pseudomonadota; class Alphaproteobacteria; order Rhodobacterales; family Roseobacteraceae; genus Ruegeria; species Ruegeria sp. HKCCA5491. Next base: position 10,170 of record NZ_WQGG01000015.1, on the reverse strand, counting down.
GAGGCCGAAATGCGTGCGTAGGTTCCGTTTTTGCTGTTCACCGAAGGATATCGCAAGAAACCGGTCGGGTTGATTCCGCATACCCAATCCTTTTCCCACCACGACGGCATGCCGGGTTTTGTGGACGCACTATTAGCCGACTCCGAAAACGCCCGGTCGCCCTGATACACCCAGAGTCGATTCACCCCTTGAACCGCCAAAGTCAATTATTGGCGGTCCAAGGGGTGTGTTTTCTCGTCAATATTATTTCAGAATTATTTCAGACTTTTTGGCACATGTTTCAAATTTTAACCGATTCCTGCCGAAATTCCTTTTGTGATGCAATAATCTGCGCTCGCTGACCCAATCTGAACACGAAACTAACACTCCCCTTCACAAATCAGCGAAGCTCATACTCGGTCAGGTACCGCCTGTGGCATAAACGAGGACAAGGCCAGCCCGAAATGGTGCAGACAACGCTTGCCCAATAAGCGCGAGCGGTTCGAATAAGAGATATGTTTATTGACAGCGGCTAAGGACGACAAAATGGCTCTCGATCAAATGCAAGGCACTCCGCGGTCCTCAAAGGATATTCGCGGGGTACCGGTTTCTTATGGCGACGCATCGGCCATCGAGGGGTTGGAACGGGCGATTGAACAATCCTTGTCCTTCCGCGGAGACGCAATTGCCGGCATTGAAGCGATTTTGGCCGAGCATCCCCGCTTTGTCATGGGGTGGCTGTTCAAGGCTGGATGGCTGACACAGTTCATGGAAACGCGCGTGTACCCGCAGTTCATCGAAGCGATCACGCGCGCGGAACAACTGTCAGACCAGGCCAACACACGCGAGCAGGGTCACCTGGCGGCTGTCAAGGCCTGGGCGGCTGGTGATTTTTTTGGGGCCTTACAGAAGTGGGAGGCCGTTCTGACGCAATACCCTAAGGATCTGTTTGCGCTTGGTCTGATCCACTACACCATGGTTTTGCTTGGCGATGTCCCGGGGCAGCGCGACGTGGCCGCCCGTGTCTTCAACCTGTGGGATCCCGATATTCCGGGCTATGAGTTTGTTCTGGGCTTCTACGCTTTTGGGTTGGAAGAAAACCGCGACTTTACCCATGCCGAAGATCTGGCACGACAGGCATTGGATATCCGGCCTGACAACCCCTATGCGATTCACGCAGTAAGCCATGTGATGGAGATGCGCGGACAGCAATCCTGCGGCATCAAGTTCATGAAAGATCGCGCTGACGTCTGGGGCACGTCTAATTTCGCAAACCACCTATGGTGGCACACCTCGCTATATCACCTCGATCTGGAGCAATATGATCAGGTCTACGATATCTTTGATCACCACCTGGATTCCCGCCAGAAGGATGGCAACAAATACGAAGAGCTGGATGCGGCGGCCCTGCTGTGGCGTATGAATCTGGCCGGTCAGGATTCGGGCGACCGCTGGGTGCATCTGGCCAACAAATGGGAACCGGCGGCCCAGGACACGCTTTATGCATTCAATGATGTGCACGCGATGATGACATTTGCGTCTGACGACCGGTTAGAGGCACAAGACCTGTTGATCCACGCCAACAAACGCTATCTCGAAAGCGCCTCGGACGCGAACGCTGCAATGAGCCGCGAAATAGGAATGCCTTTTTGCATGGCAATTCAGGACTTTAAGCGCGAAGATTATTCCGCTTGCGTCGAACGCTTGTTGCCGGTCCGTTATATGACCCACCGCTTGGGCGGCAGCTTTGCCCAGCGGGACATCATCGGCTGGACCTTGCTGGAGGCCGCCTTGCGCGACAAACGCTATGATCTGGCGCTGGGGTTGGCCAATGAGCGCGCCGGATTAAAGCCAACGTCTGTTCAAAACTGGCGAGCCGTCGCGCGCGCGTTGAAAGGATTAGGCGATAACAGCGGCGCAGCTCGGGCCACGTCGAAGGCCGACGTGCTTGCCTCGGCCTGACAAGCCGGCAGACCCCTGCCCCTGATCTGTCGGGGCAGGAAACTACCTTCCATTTCACAAATCTCGCCCCAGATTGTTTTTGCTGCGGGCGCGCCCGGTATATTGAGTGGCTGAATAAGATGCCAATGCCGCTGCAGCGGCAGAACGTTCAGGTTCAGGCTGACCAGACGCCCGGTTTTCAGCTCTTCCATAACCGTATGTTTGAACAGCATAGCAATACCCAGCCCTGCATTCACGGCCTGTTTGATGGTTTCGTTACCCCATAACCGAAACCCGATGGCTTTGCCCTGCTCCCATGTCGTCCAGATAGCGCGCCATCAGCATCCGGGTGCCCAATCCCTCTTCTCGGGCGATGAACGTTCCCTGCAAAATCGCTTAGGACGACACTGCGCTTAACCCCGCCAAAGAATGTTCGGAGTTCGCGATCAGGATATAGGGATGCGACCCAATCATGGCCGACACAAGTTTGGGCGATTTCGGTGGGCGGCCCCGTTGCTTCGCGGAATACCAGCCATCAGCGAGACGTCCGCAGGCGCGGTCTTGGCGCGGGTGACGTTCTTGATCTGCACCAGCCAAGTTTCGCCCGTGGGAACGGCGGCCGAGTTCACCTCGATCTCTGTGGCCTTGGTGAACTCAGAAAAGATGAACTGCTTGAAGCTGTCCTTGAAGAACCCGCCATAGGTTCCGACCTTCAGCGGTTGTGCGGCGCTGACGATCGTAGGCACGGAAAGGGCGGCGGCAGTACCCAGAAAGCGGCGGCGCGGAAAGGTGATTGTGGCATTGCGGTCTCCTATTAGTGCCGTTAATTGGCCTGGTTTCCGGGCAAAACACATAGCATTTCATAGGCCAGGTTGGCCCCGATCAGCGCGGTGCAGCCGCTGACATCGTATTGCGGCGAGACCTCGACCAAATCGGTTCCGACAAGGTTGAGCCCGGCACAACCACGCACGATCTCAAGCGCTTGGATATTGGTCAGCCCGCCCATTTCAACCGTGCCAGTGCCGGGGGCATAGGCCGGATCCAGACTGTCGATATCAAAGGTCAGATAAGTGGGCGTATCTCCGATATTTGAACGGATATCTTGCATCAAGGGGATTAGAGACTTGTGCCAGCATTCTTCGGCCTGAATGACGATAAAACCCTGTTTGCGGCCCCAGTCAAAATCATCGGGCGCGTAACCCGTGCCGCGCAACCCGATCTGAAAAACTTTTTCATTTTGCAGCAACCCATCTTCGACCGCGCGCCGGAAGGGGGTGCCATGGGCGATCTTTTCGCCGAACATCTCGTCATTCGTGTCTGAATGCGCATCGACATGGATCAAGGCCACCGGGCCGTGCTTGCGGGCAATCGCGCGTAGCACAGGATAGGTCAGCGTGTGATCACCGCCCAGCGTGATCGGCACGGTGTTGTGGCTGAGGATCTGATCATAGGCGTCGGTGATGATGTCCACGGATTTTTTCAGATCGAAGGTGTTGATCGCTACGTCCCCGATATCCGCCACCTGCATATTGGCAAAAGGTGCCGCGCCGGTGGCCATATTAAAGGGCCGCAACATGCAGCTTTCAGCGCGAATTGCCCGTGGGCCGTAACGTGTACCGGTTCTGTTCGACGTACCGATATCCATTGGAATCCCAACGAAACAAGCATCCAGCCCCTGCGCTGTATCCTGAGCCGGAAGCCGCATCATCGTGGTTCCACCCCCGAAACGCGGCATCTCATTTCCGCCCAAAGGTTGATTGAAATGCGGCCTTGCGGTGTCTGGCATTGTGGTTCCCGTCGCGCTGTTTTTTCGACTATCGCCAGACCTTAACCAGAGGCGGGCGCTCGAAAAATACCGTTGCGCAAACTCTTACATTTTCATTTCCCAATGTAATTTGGCCTATAAACCCCTTCGAGAATTGAAATGAACAGCTCATTGACGTTAGGCAGGCTCCCGGAGCGGGTGACAATCTGCATGGTGCAGGTAACGTCGCCGTGGCTATTGGGCAGACGCCGTACACGGCCCTCGCGCTCCAGTGGGGTTGCCAGATGCAGGGGCAACAGACCGACATAGGCTCCGCTCAGAACCAAGATGAGCTGAGCTTCGATTTTCTGCACAAACAGGTCCCTTTCGGACGGTTTCAGGGTCTTCCGCCTTTGCTGATTCCAGTATCCGCGATGCACCCAGGCCTGACGTGCGATCACATCCTCGGTGATCTCTTCTGCGAGGGCGCCAAAAAGAGGATGTGTACCCGCACAATAGAGCGCGTGGTTTTCATCGTATAAATCGGTCAGACTTAACCCGTTACCAACATTATCAAAACTCCCAATCCCAATGTGGTAACTACCGTCCAGAATACCTTGTAGAATCTCCTGCGGCTCGGAAATCGAAAGATCAATCCGAACTGCGGGCGCGGCTTCGGTGAACCGTTTTATAGCTTGCGGCAGCTTGAAATTTTTGTCGCTTGTGGTGGCGTCAACCACCGCCAGCTTCAGACGGCCCACCATATTGCCTTTCAACTCGGCCAGATGGGTCGAGTGTTCGTCCAAAGACCCAAGCAGAGCCATGCCTATCTCATGCACCATCTGACCCTTTTCGGTCAGCAGGAACCCGCGGCGCCCGCGTTGACACAGGCGCACGCCCAAACGCTCCTCTAACGCAGTAATATGGTTTGAGATCGTCGGCTGGCTGATGCCAAGCTCAACCTGCGCAGCCGAAAAACCCCGATTGCGCACCACACTGTTAAATACGGTCAAAAGATGGATGTCTGAGCCAGTTATTTTCATCTTTTCATTGAGCCTGAGAAATGTATCCGTTTGCAACGCACTATTTGTTGAATCCGGCATTCTGAATACGGTCGCGAAAGGAAACGCTGAATTTTTGATCCAACTGCACCACGACAAGGGGTCGAACATGAAAATCACCGCATTTCAGATGCAGGCGGGCGGCACCCCCCAAGACCGTTAGACCCGGTTGGAACAGGCCATGCGCGATGCCAAGGCAGAGGGCTCCGATCTGCTCGTCGCGCCCGAGTTGGCCATTTCCGGATATGGCGCGGGGCAGAACTGGGGACATTGGCGCAGCCAAAGGACGAGCCCTGGGTACAAAAACTGCAGCAATTGGTGCGCTGATCTCGGCGCAGATAGATCCGGCCAGATATGAAGAGTCCCGTTCAGACAATCCTTATTCGTCGGACACGCTAACGCTTGACCTTACGCGCCCGTGACACGGACTCTTGCAACCCAATTGATCATACACTTCTAGTGTTTCGAATATTGAATTTCGGGTCGCACCAGCATTTGGAAAGATTCTGTTGGTGAGAAGTTCGTAAGGAAACTCGGGCCACGTCTTTCGCATTTCAGTAACAAGTTGTCGCGCAGACTCTGAGTTTCCTAATTTGTTTTGCGCAACAGCTTGAAACAGCAATGAAGGGGCGCTGACAGGGGCGCCGGCGGCTGGAGCGCCTTGAAAGGCTTCGACAACACTTTCGTAATTCCCGAGCATAAGCTGCGAGACCCCCCAGATGTTTCTTGCGCCAAATCGGCCAGATCCCGTTCGGGGTCTCTCGGGGTTGCTGACTTGGGCTGCAAGCTCGGGTGCATTGGCAACAATGGCCGTTATTCCAACAAGATCCAAAACATGGCCGTCCGATGGGGTCAGTTCGATCGAAATCTTCGCAAATTTCAAAGCGTCGTTTGACTGACCGCTTACAGCCAATACCCATCCATTTGCAGCATTCGCCCACGCATCAGTTGGGGATAATTCAAGCGCCTTCCCTGACATTTTCGAAGCTTGGCCAATAAGCTCTTCTCTCTGCGCTTCATCCGGTGACAACAATGCCAGAGTCGCCAAAACCTGCGCCGATCCGGCGTAGCCGTCGGACAGCGCAGGGTCGAGTTCGGTCGCGTGCTGGAACATTCCTAGTGCGATCCGCTGACGTTCAGCGTCAAAGACGGGGAAAAACATGCCGCGCGCCTGATCCGCAAGGTTAGACGCCTGCAATCGCGTCAAAGACTGCTCGCCAAGTGCGGCTCGTTCCGCTTGCTCTCTGAAATTGGATGTTGGCATAGACTCGTTGCGTTCCCAGCCGAGCCAAATCCCAAGGCCAGCGACAGAAGCGAGAGCCCCAAATCCGAAAAGCAATGCGCGCCAGGAACGCCGCGCAGCACCTTTGTGCGTTCTAACATTTTCGGTGCGATCTTCAGGCGGGGCCTCGTACGAAAATCGAGGTTTGTAGCCGCCAGGATCGACAAATATCTGAACGCCGGTACCATCCCAGTGATCGTCATAGTACTCACGCAGTAATCGACGCAGCCGTCTGGCTTCGACACGAACAAGGTTTTGACCGCCAGAACCGTCAATGCGGCGCCCATAGACCTCGACAGCGATTGCTTTACCCCGAATCTGGGGGCCGCGACCCGCGATAGTTTCCTCGACAACGTAGGTAAGAAATTGCTGGAGGCGGGGCGAAGCCTGAAACTCTTCGCTTGATACAACACGCGCGAGTGCTTCGCGGACAAGATCCGGCGACGGCTGCCCAACATCTTGATCTATCTGCAAATCATTGACTGTGTTCAAGGCAAACTCACCCCCAACTCACGGTGACTCACTTGGCCGATGCGGTCAACCACACTCATCTGGATGTGAGAATAGATAGTGGGAACCGGGATTTATCCAGTGGCGGTGGATCTGATTGAAGAGATACCAGAACTTTCCGAAGTGCTTTCAGGGCGTATCAAAGCGGATGCGTTGCTGAAAGAAGTCATCGAAGACCTACGGAAGGTTTCGACGCAATTGGATGACGTATCCATCACAGCCTCAGAGCGCGCCGAATGGGCCCACATCAAATCTGAACTCGTGAACGAGCTTCGCCGGATGGTGAAGCGCGATCCTCGTAGCATTTCCAATTGAGGGCATGGCCATGACAAAAGAAGACAACAGCAAAGATATTAAGAACAATCCGAACCAGCAATCTGACGAAATCGAAAACCCTTCACGGCGGCACGTTATTCAGGGGTTGGCCGCAGGTGCAGTCGCAACCGGAGCGGTCAGTTACGGTACAGGCGAAGCGCAAGCGCACCAAGGCAATGGACCACTGGGTGAAACCCTTAAGAACCCTTACGGCGGCAGGCCTGCCGGGGGCATCACTTTGCCAGAGTATTTTCGCCCCACGAAATACATGACAGGCTCGAACGCGAACTATTTCCCGCTGTCCGAGGAACTCGGGCCTGACGAGATGCGGATTTCATTCTGTGGTTCAACTCCATTTCCACCCCGTGAAGATCAGGCCGGGACATGTATCATGGTGGAATTGGGCAATGGAAAACGGTTCTTCTTCGATTTCGGATCGGGCTGCGTTCGCAATATCATCGGGATGCAGGTTCCGGGTCAGTTGATCAATGACATCTTCATCACACACCTGCATGTCGATCACTACGCCGATATTCCTTACATCTACCCATTCCGGGCGTGGTCAGGTGGATACACACCGCTGCGCATTCACGGCCCCTCTGGTCGGACGCCCGAACTTGGTACTGCCGGAATGGTAAAAGGCATGCAACAGATGCTCAAATGGCATCTGGAGGCATTTGACGTTTTCCCAATCGGGGACGGGTACGAGATCGACGTAAATGAATTCGATTTCCGTCAAGAAGGCGGCATTGTCTATGACGAAGACGGCGTCACGGTTCGGTCCTGGCCGCGCAGTCATGCCAAGGACGGCGCTGTTGGCTATCGTTTGGATTGGAACGGCCTGAGCTTTGTTTGGACCGGCGATGGCCGTCCCGATGAACTGAGCCTTGAGTACGGCAAAGGCGTCGACGTGTTTGTCACCGAAATGTCCGGTCAGGATATCGGTCAGTTGATGACCTACAAATACGGCCTGCCGCAAGAACTGTTCAACTACACAATCGATACCCACCACACCTCGCACTATGCGGTCGGTAAGATGATGGCTGAGGCGCGCCCACGGCTTGCAATGGTAACGCACTATACGCAGGACGAGGACATTGATGCCGAGATGCTGGCGGGAATCCGAGCCCACTATGACGGGCTATTCGCTTGGGGGTTGGATGTCGCCGTCGTAAACGTCACAAAGGATGCAATCTGGTATCGGAAGGCAACGCTTCCGGGGAAATCCGGCTCGGTCGCGCCATTCCGCGAATTGGGCAAAATGGAAGCCGAAGGCAGGATCACCTTGCCGGACGAAATCAAGCCACCGGCGCCCCGGTCATCACGGGCGGAACAGCAGGACCAGAAATACCGCGATATGGAGATTGATCCCAAGGAGTACTATCCAGCCGACGTGTTCCGGGCCCCCAATCCAGAATGGCCCAGCGATTTCGTCATCAAGGTCGATGACGTCATCCCGAACCGCAAGAAAAAGGCGGAGTGACTACATGATCGAATTCGGCTCGGCATCCGCAATCCCTGTTACAATCCTTACCGGCTTTCTTGGGGCCGGTAAGACAACACTTTTGAACCGTATCCTGACAGGCAATCACGGGCTGCGGGTCGCGGTTCTGGTGAATGACTTTGGATCCATCAACGTCGATGCTGATCTCGTTGTTGGCCTTGAAGATGATGTGATGAGTCTGGCGAATGGCTGCGTTTGCTGCTCGATCCGGGATGATCTGATTGAGACTGTGGAATCCGTTCTCGCCCGGCCTGAGAAACCGGAATACATCGTTCTTGAAGCAAGTGGCGTATCGGACCCGTCGTCAATCGCAATGACGTTTACGGATCAGCGGTTCCAGGACATGATCCGCCTGGACAGCCTCATGTGTCTTGTTGATGCGGAACAATTATTTGCCGCGCCGGAACAGATGGAACTCAAGCTTCGTCAGATCGCATTTTCCGACATGGTTATTTTGAACAAGGTCGATCTTGTCGACAGGGCCACAGTTCAGAAGGTGCATGATTGGCTTGGCTCTCGTTTCAGGCGATATCGTCTTGTCGAAGCCGTCAATGCGAACGTCCCACTGGACATACTTCTTTCCGTTGGCCGCTTTGCGGCAGAACAACTTGAAGCAGAGATACCTGATCATCATGAACATGGCCCCGACTGCGACTGTCGTCACGCTGATCATTCAGACAGCTTTTCGACGATCATGATGAAAGTTGAAAACCCGATAAGCCTGTCATCTCTTCGAAGTGCTATTCGAAAGCTTCCCGGCAACGTCTATCGCCTGAAGGGTTTTGTCTTCAGCCAAGAGGATCCGGATCATCGCATCCTTGTACAAGTCGTCGGAAAGCGTATGGACATCGCACGGGATGGGGCGTGGGGCAGCCGAAAACCCGAGACAAGGCTCGTCGCAATTGGCGCACCGGGCGCCCTTTCGGAACACGCGCTTTCCGATGCGTTGTTGGAAACCGCATAGCGGCACGTGAAGGCACCTTCCGATTCGCGCATCTGTCGCAGTTCATGTCCCTGCAGTCGGGGGATGTCATCTCAACCGGAACACCGCCGGGTGTTGGCATGGGTCAAGACCCTGCGACTTATCTGAAACCCGGTGACAAGATGGAACTAGGGATCGAAGGGCTGGGCATTCAACGGCAGAACGTTGCAGCCGGATAAACCGGCTTTCGAACCCGGAAAACACCTTTGCATCCGAGCCGCAAACCATGTGTTCGGGGCAATCCTTCCAGCAAGTGTTCCCACAGATTAAATCAAAATAGTAAATTCAAGCAAGACGGCGCATCCGACTAAATGTGGTCAGTGGCAGGCCGCTTGACCTGCATACATCCCCAGACCCGCGCCGGCTGCGGTAGACAGAGCCTTGCCTGTTCCACCACCGAACCGGTTCCCAACCACTCCACCAAGTGCGGCACCGCCCAGAACACCCGCAGCGCAGCGCGCGTCATGCTGTAGTTGGGCCTGAGTTGGCGTTGTTGGGGCCCCACATGCCGCCAAGAACAACGATCCGCCAACAATGCTGGTCAACACCACCTTTTTCATCCTGATCGCCTCTGATTTTGTCCAATGGGATACCCGATTAGGTGGTCCGTGAGCGGTTTCCCTGCAAGGCTCCAACCGCAATATTAAGCAACCGTAATCTTATCTTAATGTACTCACTTGGCGCTGAGCTTCTCACTCAATGCGCGCAAGGGTGAGGATTCAGGGTATTCGTCATTTTCGTCCTGCGTGTGCGACCCCTCTCACAGAGTTTGGATCAAGGTCGCACCCCGACTGGATTTCACCGCTTCAGGATCGAAGCCCCAGCGTATTCGGCGACCTCGCCCAGCGATTC
>NZ_WQGG01000014.1:0-138143 GCF_013034565.1 Ruegeria sp. HKCCA5491 | reverse complement strand
CCGCTTCCACGAAAGGCCGCATATATCGACGCGACAGTACGCGCGTTTGGTCCGCGATTGGGTGTCGGCGATTGGTTTGGAGCCAAACGGTTACGGCACGCATTCGCTGAGACGCACAAAAGCGGCACTGATCTACCGGAAAACGGGCAATCTACGCGCGGTGCAGCTCTTGCTTGGCCACACCAAGGTTGACAGCACAGTTCGATATCTTGGCGTTGAATTGGAAGACGCGCTGAGTATCGCAGAAAAGATCGACGTGTGAAGATTAAGCGGGCGGCAAGAATCGCCCGCTTTTCGTGACTGGTAATTGTCGCATGAGTGTCGACCATCCACCTGGCTTCTGAGCCGAAACGAGCGTCACCATCGTCGTCGATTGAGTTGAATCTCCCGCCCGGATCGCTGGGCTCAGGTCAGTAGCTGGGGCGTCATCACTCCCAAGTGACTGCTTGTGCGAAGTAAGCCGTCACTCATGAAAAGTGCCGCGAACATCCTCTTCGAGCCCATACCTCCCATATGCTGCGTTTCGCGCGAAGTTCCGCTTTCCCAATTACGCTACGCGCAGGGTCGACGGGCGTCCCACCTCGGCAGCGATTTCGCTGAGCAGTGCGCGAGCGGCGTCACTACGCCTTTTGGGATTAGAGCGCGCAACGTATGCAATCGCAGGAGGCTCCGGGAACACACCTTCGATAACTTCCAAGTCTTGGGGCACGTGCAAGCCATTCATTAGGGCTACACCGAGCCCCGCGCGCGTTGCCGAAAGGATGCCTGATACGCTCGGGCATTCTAAAACTGCTTCAAATTGATGACCCGTTCTTGAGTTCTGCGATTGTGCCCAGTGCTTGTAGAAGCAGTTTTGATCGAACGCGAGGAAAGGAACGGATGCGTTAGGATTCAGTGATAGATCATAAGACTTGATCCAGTGCAGCCGGTCCTCATACAGCACAAGGTCATCGTTCCGGACTTCGTCTCTCATGACCTGTATAACCGCGATGTCGATTTCACCCGCGATAAGCCAATCAGACAGTGTTAGGCTTTGCGCGACCCGCGTGCTGACCTTGGTCTCTGGGTGCAGACGTGTAAAGCGGCCAAGGATGCGCGCAACGTCACCGCCCGTTGTATCTTCGGTCATGCCCAATTTAATGGTGCCAGCCAAAGGCTTCTTTCCAAGAGCGGCGAGCGCTTCGTCATGCAAATCCATCATCCGGTGCGCATACTCTAACAGGCGTGTACCGGCCTCGGTGAACAATGGCCCACCGGCGCGGCGTGCAAGGAGTTCACAATCTAGGACAGTCTCAAGCCGCTTGATTTTGTGGCTCACTGCAGGTTGAGACAGCGCTAAATGCTCGGCGGCGCGTGTTACGCCGCCATGGGTCGAGATCGCGACCAAGGCGCGCAAACCTTCGATGTCCAAACGCTCAGCCATTCAGAATTTCTATCGCGACATGACAATCATTCATTTGCTTGATCAAATATCAAAGCGCTAGGACTTGGGAAAGAAAAAAGTTGGAGTTTCCCTCATGACCCACCTCGTCGACCAACATGTTCTCATCAACGGCACCCGTATTACACATGGTGTACACGGAGAGGGTGAGCCCGTGGTTCTCCTGCATGGCACACCGTCTTCCTCGTATATTTGGCGGAACGTACTGCCAACGCTTGTCGAAGCTGGCTACAAAGTGCATTTGTATGACCTGCTCGGTTATGGCCTGTCAGAGCGCCCGCAAGACCCGAGCATTGATACGTCCGTCACAGGCCAAGTGCCGATCCTTGAGAGGTTGCTGGATGTTTGGGGCCTTAAAGACTTCCACTTCATCGCACACGATATCGGCGGCGGCGTTGCCCAGAGGTTCGGCATTCAGTCGCCGGAACGGCTGCGCAGTTTGACCATGATTGACGCAGTGAGCTATGACAGTTGGCCATCCAAACGCACGCGCGAGCAGATGCAGGCCGGTTTGGAAAAGCTGATCAAAGCGCCCGATACAGACCACAGAGAACACTTTCGCAACTGGCTCAAATCGACGGTTCAATACAAGGAGCGTTTGGCGGAGACGTCGATGGAAACCTACCTCGATTTCATTTGCGGCCCTGTCGGACAGGGCAGCTTCTTTCAGCACCAAGTGATGCAATATGATCCGAAGCACACAGACGAGATGGTCCCGCGCTACGGCGAACTTAGTCAAAACCCAGTACAACTGATTTGGGGTGCAGATGACGCATGGCAGGTCGTGGATTGGGCGCACAAATTACACGCGGCAATTCCAGGATCAGAACTACATGTGCTGGAAAACTGTGGTCATTTCTCAATGGAAGATCAGCCGGAAAAAATCTCTGGATTGCTCGTCGACTTCCTCGGCAGAAACCGATGACGCAACTAAGGAAAGCTGCCGTTCATGAAAACAATCTGGACGGCAGCTTCGTGCGCATTGCGGACTTTGATGCATGCTGCAGCTAACGACAGCTTTGAGCCCGAAGCAGACTCCAGTTCACGACACCAGACGAATTCAGGTTCAGAGAATTGTCCGCCGGCCGAGATGGTCTGCAAGCTGATCAAAAACCAACCTGATCCTTCGCGCTGTTTGTAACTCAGAGTGTGTGGCCAACCAGATAGGAAATTTGAATGGCTCGCGTTCGGGCAGAACACGCTCCACACCGGGTGTAAGGGCTGCCACATCGTCTGACATAACACTAATGCCGAAGCCTTGGCGCACAAGCTCCCATGACACTATCCCGCTCTGCGATCCAATCCGAAAATTCTTGCGGGTTACTTCGATGCCAGCCGGATTGAGAAATCCAATCATCGTGTCAACATCGCCAAAGCTGACGAAATCCATCTTAGCAAGTTCGTCTTCATTTCGTGGTCGCCCAACCTGTTCAAGGTATGAAGGGGCAGCGTAAAAATGTGCCGTCGCTTCTGCAACGAGCTTTGCAATCAGGTCCGGCTGTGTCGGGCGCACATGCCGAATTGCGATATCTGCCTCGCGCCGCTGTATGTCTCGTATGTCATTTGCTGCGACAACGTCGATCTCAAGCCGCGGTGCCGCGATCCTGATCTGTTTGAGAATAGGCGGTAGCTGATAGGCTGACATCACGTCGGAAGCAGTGATCCTGACTTGCCCTTCAACTGCTTGTGACTGGCTTGTTGCGGTCAGAGAAATTCTGTTCGCGACATTTGCCATTTCACTGACATGCACCAAAAGCTCAGCACCGGCTGTTGTCAGATTAAGCGACTTGCCAACCCTTTCAAACAAGGTGACGCCTAGCGCCTGTTCCAACGCGGCGACCTGACGACCCACGGTTGGCTGGGTCTGTTCAAGCACGCGCGCCGCGGCGGAAAACGAGCCTTCTTCTGCCGTTGCAAGAAAAGACCGAGCCTGGTTCCAATCGAAATTGATTGCCTTCCAATTCATGCATTAATGCATAACAGTTCTGCAGTATCTGGCAATTTAATAAATTGGCGTTTTAAGATATTGGCTGCGGTGACGCCAAAGGAAAAGAGAAACGATATGGCTACATTATCCAAAGATGCCGCATTTTGGAGCAAGATTTCGCGCAAATATGCGGCTGATCCTATCCGATATATGGAAGGGTATCTGAACACGCTCGAACGTACAAAGTCCTACCTGAAAGCCGAAGACAGCGTGCTGGAAATCGGCTGTGGAACGGGGTCGACCGCGTTGTTGCTGGCACCGGATGTGGCTCAAATAACTGCCTCCGATCTCGCACCGGGGATGATCGAAATCGCTAACGAAAAACTCGCTGAAGAAGAGCTGGAGAATGTAACGTTCAAAGTGGCCGAGGTTCTGCAGCACGATCCTAACGACGGTTCTTACGACGCTGTCCTCGCACATAATCTGCTGCACCTTGTTCCCGATCTGGGCAAAGCACTCGAACACATTGCGACCCTTACAAAACCCGGTGGAGTATTCATTTCCAAAACCGTCTGCGCTCCCGAGAGTGGAGGGTTGAAATATGGCATGATCAGCCGAATAGCGATCCCGATTATGCAGTTGCTCGGGACAGCTCCGTTCGTAAATTTTGTGTCCGTAGCTGAACTCCAGCAAGCCATTGAACTTGCGGGCTTCGATATCGTCGAGACGGCGGATCAAGCCGGGTTATTGCTGAGCCGGTACATTGTCGCGAGAAAGCCGTAAAAAAAGCATTCGCGCCATAATTATGTGCATGCAAGGGACAGCTCGGGCCATCAAATTAGTATAATGATGAAAGATGGGATTTCATTTGCACGCCTTTCGGAAATCGATCCGAATGACATTGCGATTCATATGTCCGACCCCCGGGTAGCAGAGCATATGCCGCTTTTGACGTTCAAATGGAGTATCGAGGTCGCAAGAGAGTTTATCACTAAGAAGGAAGGCTACTGGGCGCGGGACGGTCTTGGACATTGGGCGTTTTTGTCAGGCGGTCAGTATGTTGGTTGGGGGGGCTTTCAAAAAGAAGATGACGAGTGGGATTTTGGGTTGGTTTTGCGGCCCGACGCCTTTGGCCTTGGGAAACGGATTTCCAAAATGGCAATCGACTTTACGATCGCTGACAAACGTATCCCCTTTGTCACGTTTCTGTTGCCACCAAGTCGAAAAAATCTGGGTGCGCTCCGGAAACTCGGCGCCAAACACATAGGCGAGATCGAATACGAAGATGCTCAGTTTCTCAAGTTTCGCCTGGATACGGAGTGAACTCCGTTCTTCCTGATTTTTCCCGGTGGTGCGCCATACACCCGTTTGAAGGCTTTGTTGAACGCAGGCTCTGACAAGTATCCGATGTCAGCGGCAATCTGCGAGATAGGTTGATCGGTGGACACCAACCTTTCTCTGGCCAGGTGCATACGCCACGTTGCAAGATACTGGATTGCCGGAACACCTACCAACTCAGTAAACCGCGCCGCGAAAGCGGATCTGGACATACCAGCAACCTCCGCGAGTGACTCGACTGTCCAAGCCGCAGCAGGCGCACGGTGAATTGCGACTATCGTGCGCCCGATCTGCGGGTCTCGCGCAGCTTTTAACCAGCCTCGATCCGCATCGGGTGCGCTGTTCAACCAACGACGAATGGCCTCAATGACAACCACATCGGCCAGTCGTGTGATCACGGTTTCGCCGCCCGGTCTCAATTCCCGCGCCTCTTTTGCGATGAATTGCAAAGTTGCCTGTAACCAGCTTCCGGCTTCCTCCTCCCACGGGTCGATTTTGAGTACATCTGGAAGCAAGCGCATCAACATATCACTGGCGGCGTGATCTATTCGGACCAAGCCGTACATGATGCCCGTCTCCGCGCCGCCGCCGCCGTATTCCAGTGTTTCATAAAGCTCGGTTACCTTGCGAATAGGCAACTCCTCCAGCGTTAAAAGCGGCGTGTCTTCTGAGCTAAAGAAACCGACCGGAGCTCCGTTGGTCATCAAGACAAGATCGCCTTTTTCGACCTCGAACGGGTCATCGTCACCGACCTTCATCAAGCACCGCCCGTGTGTGATGACCGCAAAGTTCAGTACACCGGGAAATCCCGGTATCGATACGCCCCAGGGTGCTGTCATGCGAGACTGGCAATAGAATGTGCCAGTGAGTTTCAGAAGATGAAGGATTTCCCCCAGCGGATCGCCGATCGGCTTTGCCAGCGCATCTGGGTCAGGGACATGCGGTTCAACCTTGTTCATGTCGCGACTTTGGCTGAAATTTGGCTCTTCGTCTATACTTTTAGGACGATTGGATAATATTACCGGATTTTGAAGAATAGAATATCTCAATTGACTGTCTAATTTCGGGTCATCAACTGAACTCATGGAGATGACCAATGACACAGCAAACCATTCTTGTACTTGGCGCAACAGGCAAAACCGGATCGCGGATCGCGAAACGTCTGGAAGAAAAAGGGCAGACAGTCCGGCGCGCATCGCGGAACAGTGAAACGCCATTTGACTGGGAACAACCGCAGACCTGGCCCGCAATCCTGGAAGGCGTCTCGTCTGCCTATATTTCTTACTTTCCTGACATCGCTTTTCCAGGTGCGGTTGAGCAAGTCGAAGCCTTCACAGCATTGGCTCGTGAAAAGGGATTACGGCGTTTTGTGCTGCTAACCGGGCGTGGCGAGTTTCATGCGCAACGTGCGGAAGCAGTCGTACGCAATTCCGGAGTTCCGTTCACTATCGTTCGTGCAGCATGGTTTGCACAAAACTTCTCTGAAGGGGCATTGCTTGGTCCGGTCATGGCAGGTGTCTTGCCAATGCCCGCCGGCGATGTACGCGAACCAATCATCGACGTGGACGACATCGCCGATGTTGCCGTAGCTGCTTTGACAGAAGAAGGACACGACGGCGAACTGTACGAAGTCACGGGACCACGTCTCATGACGTTTGCCGACATGGCTGCAGAGCTTTCGCGCGCAATGGGCAAGACTGTGCAATACCTGCCCATTTCATTCGAAGACTTCCACGCGGAAATCGCGCACGCGAATGGCGAGATGATTGCTGATGTGATTACGGACATCGCGCGTGAAACGCTGGACGGGCGCAATGCGAACCTCGCGGACGGGGTCCAGCGTGCGCTTGGACGCGCGCCACGCGACTTCGCCGACTTCGCAAACAAAGCTGAAATGTCTGGCGCCTGGACCAAAGCCGCTTAAGCCAAGCCAAAGGACATTGGAGAAAAACATGAAACTTGAACTTAAACGCAGACTTATCTTAGGTCTGTCCGGATTAACGGCATTTGCCATAGGTCTGGCCATCACTCTGGACCCACGGTCTTTCTACGCCAACTACGGCATCGTACTCTCGCCGCAGCCAAACCTGATGAGCGAGTTGCGTGCACCTGCTGCCAATCTCGCGGTACTTGGCCTGATCATTTTGTGCGGAGCATTTTACCAAAAGTTAGTCCAGGCCTCAGCCTTGCTTGGGGCCACGGTTTTCTCAGCTTTCGCCGTGGGCAGGACAATCAGTTTCGTCCTCGATGGTTGGCCATCCGAAAACATTCTTGCCGCATTTGCGATAGAGGTTTTGCTTGGGGTGTTGTGTTTGTGGGTTGTCGGTGGAAATGCGAAATCTGCAGCGCCGGCCTGAGACGGCTTTGTCCCGCGGAGCCGTCATTCATGCCTGGCGCAGCGAATGTTCACTTCGAGCCCAAAGTGCAAATTGCTGCACCTTGAATCCATGCCGGCAATACGCAGAGAGCGGACATTGCAAAGTCTTGGGTACAGGTCGTAGCAGAAGTCTATTTTCTCAGAATTCCGGGCCTTAGCATTGCTGGCTGGGAAGTAGAAACGCGAACGAGGGATTCAGCTTCAAGCAACCAAGCGCTGTTCATCTCAAGTAGGCCGTCTACAACGTTGACCAATTCAGTCGATCTATTTTCGATCAGAGTTCCGATTATCTCGACAGGCTCCATCCGACTGAACACCATTTCCTCCGTCTTCGCATCCTCGATTCTGATAAGTTGGTTGGGGGGTGGAGGCGGAAGATGGCTGCACATCCCAGCTTGTGGAACAAAAAATGCAACCCATGCCCCTGTCGAAACCTGCAGTGTTGGTACGACGTAACCCACAAGGCTGACACGCTTGTTTCGCAATTCGGCATTACCGCGCCAATAAGCATTGTGCCGCCGTTCCGCGACGATCCAACGTTGTGAGATTAGCCAGTCGACATCCACACCTTGAGCCCGCAGCTTGCCTTCAAGTTCTTCAAGCCGTGTCTCGGCCTTTTGCATCACCTGAGCTTCAATGGATCCTTCTGTAGCGTCCTGTCTGATACGAGCGATCTCAGAAAGCTGAAACAGCTGCGTTGAGTCGAGCTCAGTAAACGGATCTTCAAAGTTTTGAGCTTCGACATCGACCAGTTCGCTCCATTCGATTTGGTCGTGCGGTTCCAACGCTTGCACAGGGATCGGCGAAAACAAGCACGAAAGCGCTAATGCAATCGTAACCCACGTTGAGAGTCCAATCGACGGAAACTGCACCATCCTACTCCAAAGTATCTTTGAAGACCTCGCCATTCTTCATTATCAACTTGATATTGTCTGCATTTGTGACCGCAGCCAAATCTTCCAATGGGTTTCCGTCAACGATCAGTAGGTCAGCGTATCCGCCCTCCACAACTCGCCCAATTGGTCCATCTGGATAAGGGTTCTTATCTCCGCTCATCGCTAGAAGGGCTGTCGCATTGCCTGTCGCTTGTTTCAAAATTTCTACGGGCTCGAACCAAGGTAGCAATCGCTCTAGCTGCTGCACCTGATCTGACGCGTCGGGCACATTGAACAGGTCAGTTCCCCAAGTAACGTTCAGTTCGGGTAGCTCACTCACGATTTGATACATGTTTGCCGTCCCTTGGCAGACCGTATTCAGTTTAGAGTTGGAAAACGCATCAAGCTGCGGTTCGTTGCAGACCGTGAATGGCTGCGTGCTTAGAAAGACACCTTCTTCGGCCATACGTTCCAGAGTTGGCCGATCAAGTAATTGCCCGTGCCCGACGTCTTTTATCCCAGCGTCGATGGCGCGATTGACGGCATCCGGGGTATAGGCGTGCATAGTCACGTAAGTTCCGAAATCTGTTGCTGCATCTGCCGCCGCCTTCATCTCTTCAAATGTGAATTGCGTGGACAGCAGCGGATCTGTTGGAGAAGAATAACCACCACCCGCGGCAATCTTGATTTGTGAAGCGCCAAGACGAAGGTTCTCTCGAGCAGCAGCCAACACTTGAGGAACTCCATCTACCGTAAACACCCAGCCGAGCCTGTCGCCGGTTGGTTCAATTCCGCTGAATGCCCGGTGCGTTTCGGTTTTGGTCCGAAAATCGAAGTGTCCAGAAGTCTGCGATAAAAAGCGCCCGGATGGGTAGATGCGAGGGCCGGGAACGACGCCCTCGTCAATTGCCCGCTTCAGACCAAATATGTTGCCTCCCATGTCACGACCTGTCGTGACCCCACGCATCAACATCTCTTCTGCGTCCCGCACGGCACGGACCAGCGGATAGGTTGGCTCACCAAACAAGAGATCTGGGATTGTCACGGTCACCATCGAAAGATGCACGTGGTTGTCGACCAACCCAGGCATTAGCGTCCCGCCATTACCATCGATTACAGTAGCACCCTCGGCAGAAATCGCGTCTGCTGAGATCATGGATATGAGATGGTCCTCGATCAGAACATTGACGTCTTCAAACCGTTCATCGCTGACGCCGTCGAAGAGGTGAACGTTGGTTATCACGGTGCGTTCGACGTCGTTTTGTCCCACTGCCACAGTACCGATGAAACACAATGCGAGCGACAGTACTGACTTCATCAAAACTCTCCTCGACGAATGGCGTGCATGCACGGCAGCTTACAATTGCATTGGTTTTTGGCAAAGATGTTGCTTTGCTACGGAAAAACCAGAAGATTAAGCGGAACGGTAACACTTTTCCGCCCCCGATCCTTAGTGACCCGCGCGGCGGCTTTCCGTCTCCCGGAACACTGTGACGCTCGCTTTATGCCAAAAAGGTTAGTTGTACGGCAAAATCAAATTGCCCAGTCCAGAAGAACCGATTTCAGTTGTCGAACATCACTTCCTCGACCTGAGGCGGGCCGCCGCGACGGAGAGTTCTCGTCATAGGTTCTGAAAGTGTGTCCCATTCAATCTGTTTGAGATCAAACTTACGAACCCGCGCTTCGTCATCCGTAAAATAGTAGACCTGCATATTGGCTGTATCGAAAGACACGGTGTATTGCGTACTTCCGTACCGGATCGGATCCAACCCATCCGGTAGATCAGAGAAATCGGTTTCCAAAGGCAATTGGAAATGCCCCAAGATGCGGAAGTGCTCAAGAGTCGTGTCGTAAGCACCTTGTGTCTCTCGGGCCGTTTCTTTGTATGCTGTTGCGCGAATAAAGCGGGATGGTGGGGTATAGTCGCCGGGAAGCCCGAGCAATCCAGTTCCATAACCAATTCCGCCCACAGTAAGCCCAGCTACTTCTATGTCGGGCCAATTGACCGGACGCAGATTGAGATAGTTTCTCAGGTTGGTCAGGTGCCAGTTATAGGGCGGGGAATTTGTCATGACCCCAATTGTCTCTTCAAAAATGTGAAGCTCGCCATTGATGTATTCAACTACGATCTCATCACCAGATGGATCCGAGACCACCACGTGTACTGGTGCAGCAAAACCAAGCGATGGCTCAATCACAGGAACGATCCGGACTTGGTTTGTCGCCTCGATGACCTCCTGCACGGTTGCGAACTGGCTGGCCATGTACGTCATATAGTCGGTCGCGCTGATTGAATTAGCCGCCTGTGCTGGATCGTAGGGCTGGTATTCCGCGAAGCCTGGGAAGTAAAGCAGGTTCATGACTAATCCCTTTTCGTTGATCACGTCGCCAAAGAAACCATCACGCTCCAACAGACTAACGCCTGCATAGCCGTATTTACCGTTCCATTTTGCGCCATCGGATCCATCCGGCATCGTCATCGCACTATGCTCATGTCCACGTGGGATAACAGAAAATCCTGGCTTAATGTCGAATGTACCCCACTCCATGGTGCGGCCAGGATGTTGCGAACCATCCGCTCCAGTGAGCCGTACATAGGTGCAGGCCTCAGCTGCAAGCGCGACGGAAAGTGACGCCAAAGTGGCAATTGCGATTACAAGTTTCGTTAAAGGAAAGTGGGTCATCAAAATCCTCCTGGACGCATACATTGGCAGCGTAGGCACTAAAATGTGGAATTGATACTTTGATTGTCTGCTTAAGTCTGATCAGCCGATCTTTGGGGGTCTTCTGATTGACTGTTTTTTGCGCTGCAAAGTCAAATGCGTCCAGAGTCGCGACAACATTGCTGCCGAGCGCGGTCTCCAGGAAGATTGGAGACTTGAGTTTTGCTCTCTGTTGCCATGCAGATTTAGCTTTCGGAACAGCTTTCGATCTGTTCCCAACACCAACTGATCAGGAAAGACAGTCCTCCGACTAAGAGGACTATCATCACCGCGGCTTCTATACGGAAGACAGCAAACTCAATACTTGGGGCCGTCACCAACAGAGTGGCAATCGTAAAGAACATCGCGGTCCATAACGTGTTACCACCTATTCTGTGTACGCCTATGACAGCGGAAGCAAACCCGAGGATCAATAAGACTTGGTGAGACAAACCGCTGAACTCGAAACATAGGGCTGCCAAAGATCCAAGCGCCACGCCAACACCAAACCGCAATGCAGCATCAGGCACTTTTTGAAGTGGAGCCAAGACGCGGAATACGAACAGCAATGAAAGCCAATAGGATTTTTGGTTTCCGATTACGTGAGCGAGAAACGACGTCAAACTCATGCCGACAATTAAGAATAGCCAGACAGAAATTGCTTCCTTGAAAGACATGGGAGGTCGTATTGCTGATCCCGCCAAGTTAAGCTGTACGCTGAGCAAACTACCGACTGTTGCCGCGGCCAGAAAAACCAAAACATGAACGGCGATACGCTCGTCGGGTGGGATCAGTAGGTACAAGAGCAATCCGTTCAATGCAGGAACTGTCGCAAATCCACCGTTTTTGTACCCTTCAAAAGCAGCCCAGCTGATCAAGACAAAACCACACAGAAAGGCGATCCACTGAAGCGGGAAGAGTGTGCATACCAGTATGCTCACCAGCACCATCGCAAACGTTCTGGCGTTAGAAACAAGACTAGAAAAGACAGACCCTAAAAAACCAGCTGAAAACCCCGCGACTGCCGCGATACCACCTAACTCAAGGACCTGATCGCCAAGCAGTACGACGAGTACAGCTGTTGTACATATTGCAAACGCGGTACTCCAAGAAAGCAATCCTCCATCGAACTTGATTGGCACCCTTGTTCCTCCACTAAGCGGCTTTTCGTCGTGAGTTCAATTTAGCCCTTACGAAGCAGACGTTTTCGATTTTTCCCAGTTTTTTCGCGGACCCGAACTGGCGCTGGCTAGTTGAATGATATGCCTCCGTAGGACACCGTACTGCGTCAGAATACGGGAACAGGGCACGCCTCAGTCAATGATGCAAGTATGATTTGATTGCCTGAAAAACGCGCGTTGACTATCGCAGTATAAAATCGCAACACAGCGCAGTGCTCCACTAAGAAAGTAGCAATCACGTAAAAAGCTATCGCAGCGTATGACTGGGCAAACTATAGCGTAGAGTAGCCGTGAATGGTCGCTTTAGGCTGACAGCAGTCATTCCGAAGCATATTCCAAATGGCAGCTTCGTCCGCTGAGCAGAAGTTCGACGTGAGCCGAGTGAATGGCCGCTTTGTTAAGCTAAGCAAGATCAAAACTCACAATTCAGAAATTCCTTTCGGCGCCTACGGAAAACCTCACAGGGAGACTTGGCTGGACTTTTTGGTCTTTCAGCGGTGGCATGACCGCCTTCAACCGTCTTGCCTATGCCAGCATTGCGGATCTGAATGACTAAGCTTGTTGACTGCGATAAGGCGCAAACAGCGGTATAGGTGGCATATAGAGAGAATGCCTTTGATCCGCAATTGACGACCGATGCTGCGGACTTCGACGAAGTCAGCTCTGGGCTCGAAGCAACCATTAGCTACGGATTGCACAAATGTCCGCTTAGGGTGGGACAACACGCTTGGGTAGCGTATGGGTGACACAAACCTCCGTTGTTGAGTGTGGCGGCGTGTGGTCGGATGTGGCGGTTTGCACGTCAGAAACGCAACCAAGCCAAGAAGTTAATGTTGCTGGATGAGGCGGCTTGTGGCGGGATGTGGGTCAAACCAGACTGATTGAAAATCCTCGTGTCGGTGGTTCGATTCCGCCCCCGGGCACCACGTTCTCATGAGAACCCATTGATTGCCCTCAGTTCCGCTAGAACCTCGCGAGTGGCCATTGAGTAATTTTTGCGTGTACGAACGCCGATCGTCGCAATGCTCTAATGCAGATGTGGTCAGCAAAGTGAAAGCCCGCCCCTATTTGGGGCGGGCTTTCTTCGCTTCTAGAGTAAGTAATATGCGCGCTTCGATAAAATGAAGTCGCTTCCAGTAAAAATTCTTGTTCGGGTATCCGGGCCAGCCTGAGTTCATGTAGGTGGATGTATAGGCTGGCCCGGCACTCGTTGCCTCCGTGAGTATTTGGGCAAGGAGTTCAGAATTTATTCGAGGCCAAGCATGGCCTTGACCGTTGCCTCAACTTCGTCGGTTACAGGCTTGTTAGCAGCGTTCTCTAATGCTTCACGTTCTAGCTCAGGTTGTGCTTCAACTTGCTCAGTCAAATCATCGACCTCTTCTACCGCGTCCTCGTATTCATTGGCCGCCTGAAGCTCATCGTTAAGGTCCTGAGCCTCCTCAATTGACTCGTCCAATTCACCTTGTGCGGTTTCCAATTGTCCCAGCAACTCGTCGCTTGGATCGTCGGTTTCGTCCACTTGCTTCTGGAGGTCATCAACGATGTTCTTGTTTTCCTGTACCTCGGAAAGAGCGGTTTCCAGATCATCTTCGATCTTTTCGATGGAGCGATCCGGAACCTCGAGGTCGTCCAGGAAATCTTGGGCTTCCTGCAGGTCTTCGCGCAGTTCCTCGCCTGCAAGAACCGTATCACGGTACGCAGCTATCCGCCCCACGCGCGAGTTTGGTGAGGCGTTCAGCAACGCGGTTTCGCTTGCATTCGCGGCGTTTAGCGCGCCCAGCTCCGATGGGTGGGCTGCCAACAGGGCAGCGGCCTTATTCCCGGTCGTGCGGGCGGTTGGGCGAATAGAATGGGTTACTTCTACATTTTTGGCAGGTTTCGACTGTGTCGTAGTGGTTTTGCGGCCAGCTTTCGTTGTTTTGTTGCCTTCAAAGAAGCTCTTTAGGGAAAAGCCTTTGCCTGTTCCTGACTTCGAGCCTGAGCCATTCGTCTTGGCGAAACCTCGGCCGGAAAGGCCAAACCCCTTGCCCTTATTCGCCCCGGCTGCACCTTGGCCCTTGCGACCATTCTCGGAGCTGCCGCCTTTACTGCCGCTTTTCCCTTTGTCGCCCCCATTACCGCCGCCGTTACCATTACCGCCCCCATTACCGCCGCCGTTACCATTACCGCCGCCGTTACCGTTGCCGCCACCATTGCCCTTGCCCTCTTTAGCGATGGCGGCATCTGGAACGGAAATCACACCCACGATTGCAACAGACCCCATAAGAGCAATTGCGATTGATGTGGCTTTCAGAAGGCGGGCGGTTTTGGTTCTCATTTTGAGCTCTCGTGCAAATCTCTTTTCAAAAACGTAGTCAATCGTAACAGAATCACCTGATGCTCTCATTTGAACTGATGTAGGCTGAACACAGGCGAAACCGATTGTTAATCAGCGGTTCACTTTGTTTTTTTTAGGCTTTACGCTCTCGAGCGCGATTTTGAGTGACGTCGATGATGAAGCATATTGCGATAGTGGTCTGTGCTTCTCTTCTCCTTGTAGGAGAGGGGGATGCTGCGCCACGCGAACTTAAGCATTCTGAACTGCGTAAAGTCACTAGATCAGGTGGTGCAATTCGTCTGAAAAACGTAATCAAAGGTGTCGAGAAAATAATCGGCGGAACCCCGGTTGATGCTCGGGCATTTCAAGCCGACGGGGTCTATTACCGTATTTTGGTCAAAAAGCCGAATGGTAGCATTATCAGTGTGATAGTGGACGCAAAGACCGGGGTAGTGGTGCCGAACAAGTCCCGCGTGGGCCAACAAATAAAAGAAGCGGCGCGATCCAATCTTGGTAACTCGGCAACCGCGAAAGCCCAGGCCAACCTGAATGGATTTTCAGGAAATCGCGGTGTTGGCAACCGTGGTGGAAACGGAAATAGCGGCGGGAATAGTGGCAACAGCGGTGGTGGCGGAAACGGAAACAGTGGCGGTGGCAAGAGCGGTGGCAACGGTGGTGGAAACAGCGGTGGCAACGGTGGTGGAAACAGCGGTGGCAACGGTGGTGGTAACGGTGGCGGCGGCAATGGTGGCGGAAACGGAAACAGTGGTGGCGGAAGAAGATAATTGATGAACAATTGCGACTATACCTGTAACTTTTTCGCATGAGAGTATTACTGGCAGAAGATGAGCCG
The DNA here is from genome assembly GCF_013034565.1 of Ruegeria sp. HKCCA5491. Lineage (NCBI taxonomy): Bacteria > Pseudomonadati > Pseudomonadota > Alphaproteobacteria > Rhodobacterales > Roseobacteraceae > Ruegeria > Ruegeria sp. HKCCA5491. The sequence continues at coordinate 123,132 of NZ_WQGG01000014.1, read as the reverse complement.
CACCTGTGCGCTCAGATAAAGAAGCTCCTGAATGCTGAAGGGCGCGTGGTTGATATAGCCCGCACCGGAATGGAAGCCCTTCACTTGGGGTCAACTGAACCTTACGACGTCATCATCCTGGACGTTGGCCTTCCAGAGCGGGACGGTATTTCGGTTCTGCGCGAATGGCGCGACGAAGGCGTTAAGACCCCCGTTTTGATCCTGACCGCCCGAGACGGCTGGAGTGATCGCGTTGATGGTTTGGACGCCGGCGCGGATGACTATATGGTCAAACCGTTCCACATGCCGGAATTGGCCGCGCGAATACGTGCAATTCTGCGTCGCCAAAGTGGGCAACTTAATCCCCTGATCGAAATGGGTGATGTGGTTCTGGATCCAAAGAACGGTCGCGTGACCGTCAAAGGGGTCCCTGTTGAATTGACCGCTCAGGAAATTGCGGTCCTTGGCTATCTTTGTCACAACCGTGGTCGCCTGATTTCCAGAATGGAGCTCTCGGAACATATCTATGAATATGACGGGGATCGGGATTCAAACACGATTGCCGTTTTCATTACGCGCTTGCGCAAAAAGCTGGGTTCCGACCTGATCAAAACGGTCCGGGGCCGAGGTTACATGATCGACAGCGAATGATGTTTTCACTTCGTGAGCGGGCATTGTTGGGGGGGGTTCTATCCGGTGCCGTGTCCGTCGGAGTGAGCACTCTGGCCGTGTTTTCCTATATCAACGCAAGAGTGTCGGACCAGTTTGATACCGCTCTTCGCGACCGCCATACTCAACTTGTGGTTGGTCTGAGCGTGACGACTGAAAATCCCGATGCCCTGCGCGGTTTGATGTTTGATCCGGCCTATGGTGCGCCCTATTCAGGGCGCTACTGGCAAGTGACAGGAAGCGACGGTGAAATCTATACCTCGTCTTCTTTGTTTGACGAAACATTGGCCGAACCCGAGGCCGCGTCAGAGGAACCAGCCCTGTGGAATACGGCAGGTCCGGACGGTGAGGCTGTTCGGAGTATTTATCAGGAAATCTCATACGAAGACGGAACAGTCTGGGGGGTCAGCGTCGCTGAAAGCCGCGCGCAACTTTTTGAAGAAAGGCGCGCAGCACAGCGCAGCCTGTTGCCAGCCTTTGCGCTGCTTGGGCTGATTGGCGTTGCGGGTTCACTGCTGCTGGTGTCGGTCATTATGGGTCCTTTGCAAAAGCTAAGGAACGACGTGGCCCATCGTTGGGACACCGATGAAGGATTGAAGCCGGAAGACTATCCCGAGGAAGTGTCGCCGCTTGTTGAGGAACTCAAACAGTTGTCGCGCCGAAATCGCGATATTGTCGCGGGTTCCAGAAGACAGTCTGCGGATCTTGCCCATGCTTTGAAAACACCCACGGCCATTTTGCGCAACGAATTGATTAACATTTCCGAAAGTGGGTCCGAAACGGAAATTGCCGAAGAGGCCTTGGATAGAATTGACGCGCAACTCAGCCGCTCACTGGCAAGAATGCGGGCCATGAACACGGCGGAACTGAGTCATTTGCAGACGGACCTGTCGAACTCGATCGACCGGCTTGCGCGTTTGTTTTCGTCTATGGCGGAAAGAGAAGGCAAAACATTCGAGGTTACCCGCCCTTCGGGGCTGTGGGTGCGTATGGACCCGCAGGATATTGAAGAGGTTTTGGGCAATCTCATGGATAACGCCCTGAAGTGGTGCCAGTCCACGGTTCGTGTGTCGGCGAAATCAAAATCTAAGACCATCGAAATCTGCATAGAAGACGACGGACCGGGAATAACCGAAGAAGATCGGCGCGAAGCTTTGCGATCCGGGGGGCGGTTGGATACTTCGGTCACAGGCAGCGGCTTGGGACTGGCGATCGCGGTCGATTTGCTTAATGCTTATGGCGCGAAGCTGGACTTGGGAAGATCCAAGAAGCTTGGAGGGTTGGAGTGCCGCGTGATCGTTTATTCCGGAAGCGGAAAGGCCGTGTTCTGAATGAATTTCCATTTCGATAAATAGCCTGGAATTACAGTAACAAGATAAAATCTATTGCACTTGGCTGGCAACGAATTTGTTCAGGAAAGCCAGTGGGTTTTACTCTGATTGGCTGACATCTATTTATCGTCAATAATGATTAGTCCGGCTAAAATGTGCTGGAAACAGAAATGTCTTGATGCTGCATTTCGAATGACGAGAGAAATTGAATTTCTCAGATATTTTCACGATTACAGAGCGAGTTTTGCAATTCAGTGTGTTCATTTAGGGTAAAAAATCCGTTCATCTTTGATTAATTAGCGGTTAATTTCGGGTAGCCTAAATGCCAATTGGGCGACTTCTTGACGGCAAATTCATCCCGCATCTTGTCAAAAATATCTTGATGTAGTGGAGAGCGAAATGTCGTCAGGACGTGTCTGGGGGTCTTCGAAATCGCAACGTTTTTTGTTGCCTAAGGAACAAGCAAAATCTTTTGCGACCCAAGAAGATGGTGGGTTAACTATTTTTGCGGTGTTCCTGTTTCTCGCCATCTTTGCTTTGACGGGCATTGCAGTGGACGTCATGAATTATGAGCGCGACCGCGCCAATCTTCAGTGGACGCTTGATAATGCCGTGCTTTCGGCCGCCAGCCTTGAGCAAAAGCTGGACCCGGCGGAAGTTGTGCAAGCCCATTTGGACGTGCGCGGGTTGGGAGAGTACCAAAACAGCATCAATGTTCAGGATGACTATCTGGATCGTACTGTTACCGCCAGTTTGTCGAAAAGGTTCTCTACGAACTTCATGCAATTCAGCGGTGTGGAATCGCTGCCGATGAACGTATCATCTGCGGCTAATGAAGCTGCCCCGCATACCGAAATTTCGCTGGTTATCGACATTTCGGGCAGTATGGGAAGCAACAACCGCATGGAGTTGATGCAGGCAGCGGCCAAGGCTTTCATCACAAAAAGCCTGAGCAGGAACGAGGACCCAAGCACTGGTCAAAAATCTGATAAACAAACTTCGATCAATGTGGTTCCGTTCGCAGGTCAAACCAACCCGGGCGCCACAATGTTTGAATACTTGGGTGGCGAGCGTTTTGGGACAACGACCGAAGAAGACCACTTCCAGGAATGGGAGCAGGACGTGTCGAACGTCGTCTTCTGGTTCGACACAGATAGTCCGAGTGATGGTGTTGCGGATTTTTCAGCGAAAATTGAAGGGTATCCGGGTAATGATGTTGAACTTTTCAACAAAGATGACGTGGATACCTACCATCACTACGTGAAGGACTTCATCATCACCAAAACTGCGGCCCTGCCGGAAACTGCTACGATGCTCGGGGCATCCATCAAAGGCGGTAGGCAGACTACGGAGTACTTCAGCCTTGATCATACGGTTACGACTGAAGGGTCTACCAAATTCAATCAGGTGGACTTGGAATATCAATTCGACGAGTTCTACTCCTACGTTTCGACCATTCCAAACAATGTGTCGTCCTGTCTTGAGATGGAATACTCGGACTTCATGACCTCTGAGCTTCCGTCGGCGTCGAATGTTCAGGTGCCTTATTTCGTGAACTGGGACTATGATGAGACCACTCAGAACTGGGGTTGGTGCCCGGATGATGAGATGAGCATCAAGTACGCCCAGAACGATGAGCTTCTGCTGAACAACTTCATCGACAATCTGCGCCTGTTTGACGGTACCGGAACCAACTACAGCCTGAAATACGCGCTGGCATTGCTGGACCCGTCGTCACGTGACGCCTTCGCGCATCTCAGCGCAGCAGGTGAAATTCCGGCAGAGTTCGCGAACCGCCCGCTGAACTGGGATCATGAGGACACCTCGAAATACATCGTGATCATGACGGACGGCCGCACAAGCCCGCAGGTTCGCCCCACCGACCAGATGGAAGAGGAAAACGGTCTGACGGAACTGATATCCCGCCCGTCGGAAGACACGACCATTACGTCTTCGCAGACGACGAACCTGCAACTGTTCAAGCAGCAGTGCGAATTGGCCAAAGCGAATAACGTGATTATCTATGCCGTTGCTTTCGAAACGTCCGATCAAGCAGCCGCCGAAATCAAAGCGTGCGCCTCATCGCCGTCCCATTACTACGAAGTAACGGGTGATGAGATCATCGACTCGTTCGTATCCATCGCAGGTTCGATCCAGAAACTGAGGCTCATCCAGTGAGGTCAAAGTAAAGGTCGGTCACTGGAGGATTGCTTCTATCTTGCCCAGCGTGGTGACGTTGACAGCTACTCCGGTTTCCTGCGCAGCAATGCGTTTGGCGCACCTCCCGTCCCCGGGCAGGTGCGCCCCGTCTTGTGAACGAATATCCGAGACAAGCTCGGCGATACTTGATGCAAATGCGCCGTCGGACGTGGCCGACGGGTCGACGGCAATAAAGAATTGCCCGGTTTTGGGCGGCCCTCCGGCCGTTCCGGAAAAGGGTGACGCGTTCAGGCCCAAGGTCGCCCCTGTCAAAGCGGCCGCCATAATTTCGGTAAGCAACGCGACGCCCACACCCTTGTAGCCCCCCGAAGGCGCCATGGAGCCCTTGAGGCCGACATTCGGGTCGGTCGTGGGGTTGCCGTCAGCGTCCAGCGCCCAGCCAACGGGAATGGGCTTTCCTTCACGGGCATGTTTCATGACTTCGCTTTTGGCGATGGTGCTGGCGCTCTGGTCGATCAAAAGGGCAGGTTGACCGTCCGTGCCGGGAGCGGCGATCGAGAAAGGATTGGTTCCAACCACGGGCTTGGAGCCGCCCGACGGCGCGATGGATGCCGGTGCATTGGTAAAGCCCAATCCGACCAAACCGGCTTGAGCCAGGCGATAGGTATGATACCCAAGGACACCGCAGTTATAGCTGTTGCGGATGGCAAGCGCCGCGATGCCCTGTTCGCGCGCGGCAGGGATCAGCGCATCAAACCCGGCGTCAATTGCCGGATGCGCAAATCCTGTGGCAGCGTCCACCGCCACGACGCCGGGTCGGGGCCGCGACAGAACCGGTTCGGCCTTTCCATCGACCTTGCCGCACTGAACATGCTCGCAATAGATCGGGATGTAGGCGAGGCCGTGGCTGGCGACGCCGTCTGCCTCGGTTGCGGCTGTGGCAATGGCCAGAGGGCGCGCATTGGCCTCGCTGGTACCGGCTGCAACAAGTGCGCGAAAGGCGAGGTCTTCGATTTCGGTCAGGGTCAGGGTGCGAGTTTCAACCATTTCAACCTCTTCAATCGTTGTCGGACAGGCCCGCTCCGGCACCGCGTAGGCGGGATTCCTCGGTCGCGGGGGCATAGGTGCGATGGGCAAAGCCCGTCAGAGCGGACCAAGCCGCAGGATCAGGTGTTGCGCGTGAGTGCTGCCGTTGGGTCGGGGGCGCAACCTGTTCTAACCGCATAGTAACGGATTGGGCTTGATCCGGCATCGGCCCGGTCAGGTGCAGGGCAATCCCATCAGTTTGTGCCTCCGCGCCGTCGATCGTGATCGCGACGCTTTTGTTCAATATGCGTGCCACGTTGGATACGAACGGCAGCAATAGGGTCGGCGTCGTAACATTGGTCAACGTGACCGGTGCGGCCTCTAATACCAACGCGCTGTCTGAAAGCGCGCTCCCTGCAGCAAGCGGACACAGTACGTCCGTTCCGGCCCAGCCTTCGCCAGAAATACAGGGCACGTGCATTTCGGGCGAGCGCGACAGATCTTGCTGCAGCAAAGATGCAAGCGCCGCCACGCCGTCCAACCCTTGTGCGCAAAGCCAGCGGGTCGCCTTTCCCGCCTCTTCCGCATGCCCCCAAGTGTAACCAGCGCCACGGGCGGCACGTTTGGAGGTCGCCTCAATCTCGTTTAGCGAAAAACTCATGCTGCAGGCTCCGGGTAGACCCAAGTATCCGCCGTGTCATCAGACAATTCTTCGGGATAGGGCGCGCCCGCATACATGCAGATCCGAACCCAGCGATCGGAACGCGGATCGAAATGCGTCGCGCCAAAGAACGAAAGCTTGGCACGCAACATGTCTATGGGCATGACATCGGCGCTGATCGTATTGTCGCGGATTTCTCCGTAGGGGGCGACACGCCCGATCTGTACGCGCCGGATGGTGTGCCGATGTTCCGGGTGCTGCAACAGGAATTCGCGGATCGGGGTCTCGCCGTCCCAGTCAGCAAGCTCCTTATACGCCGTTGCAGCGTCCCGCGCGGGGGCCAAGGGTTGCTCGTATTCGGCGATGGGTTCCTCAAACCGTTCACCCAATCTGGGTTCCAGCTTTTCCTCGGACACATACCAGGCGCGGGCGCAATTCGGCTCGGCCGCCCAATCCAGTTCAAGCGCCCAGTCAAAGTTGCTCAGGATCAGTTCGCGGACCTCGGACACCGGCATCGCACCGTCGATGATTTGCGCATTCAGGTTGCTGTCGGCCATGCAACTTGCCAACCCGTCCACCAGATCGCCATAGGGCTCCAGCATCAGCGACGCGAGAAGTTCCTGACCTTCCTCGCTGAGCGCGTCCTCAGCCCATGTGATTAGCCGGTCCCACGGGGCGTCCTGCGTCAGGACATCCCCGTCCAGATGTTTCGAGATTGCCTGAATGTCTGAGGTCAACGCCGCCAGTTTCCTGATTTGGACAGGATGCTCGGATCGCCACCACGACATCGACAATGTGCTGCGGTCAAAAATGTTCTGGAACTGCGCAATTTCCGCGTCAGAGGCGCTGGGCAAGGACCGCACGCGCGAGATCGCCTCTTCGCGCACCATGATCCAGTTGTTGAACAGGATCGGATGGTTAACGATAAACGGCGCCATACCCAGCCCTGTCGAATTGCCAATGCCCAGCCAGCGGGCGATGTCGGGGTCCAGATCGGCTGTATTCTTGCCGCCTTTGACACGGGCCATGTGCTGAACCAGATCGCGGACAAATGTGCGAGTCAGATAGACCGATAGCATTTCGGTCTGGAACGGGGCGTTAAATTCCGGGCGGCCAGCGGTTTTTTCCCGGTCCGCCGCGCCGAATTTGCCAGAGCCGTACACGGCCGTCGTGCGCATCAGGTAGCCGACGTCGTAAATTTGATCGAGGTCCGGTTGCTGACCACCGGCCAGCCTGTCGACGACATGTGCCCATAGGCGCACAGAACGGTTTGCGCGCGACAGTGACAGCTCGTGCTCACTGACGCGGCCAGCCTCCTGCAAAGGAACATTCTGGGAAAGGCGTTCAATATCCTGCGCGGTCGGAACGCCGTCGAACAGAGTGAAAGTGGCATCCCAAGCTTCGGCAATCACCCGGTCAGAGCGTTTTTCGGGGGGCAGGTCATGTGCGAAGGCGACCAGCGAATAGGCATGGTCCGGGCCTTGTGCGGTATAGACGGCGTGGCCGACCCCGTTTGCGTCGATGTCAAAAGCAGGTCGGGTAAAGGTCCATTCTTCGCGCGCCATGCGTCGCGTCAACTGCCGCATAAAGCTGAGGCGGCATTGGTGCAGCGACCCCAGCCGCGACAGGCGCATGACCTGAGCGGGGTCTCTGCGGGCAATATGCTGGCCGGATTCGTTCATTTCCCCTGCGGTCCGAAATTTTCATTGAAGAAGCGGTACCAATTACCGCCCATAATACCCGAAACCTCATCTTCGTTCATACCAACCGCGCGCAGCCCTGCCTCGATATTTCCGAAATCGCGGTTGTCCTTAAACCAGCCGGGCATCGGCGGAAAACCGGGGGCCGAGGCCGAGCCTTCGCCATAGTCGATCTCTTTGGTCCAACGCCCCACACGCATCCATTCGACCACGCTGTCCGGCTGGTCCTGACACAGATCGGTGCCAATCCCCAGATGCTGAACGCCGAATTTGTCGGCAGTGCGGGCGATCATCTCGCAAAAGCTCTCTACTGTGCAGGCAGACTTGTCTTTCAGGTGATGAGGGTAGACCGAAAAGCCCAGCATCCCACCGTTTTCCGTCACGGCCCGGATCACCGCATCGCGCTTGTTGCGCAGCGCGGGGGCCCAGTCATGTGGGTTGGCATGCGTAATGGCGATCGGACGATCCGAAATCTCAGCGGCCTCGATGGTCGAACGGTCTGCGGAATGGCTCATGTCGACCACAAGGCCCACGCGGTTCATTTCTTTGATCACCTGCTTGCCCATGCGGGTGATGCCGGTGTCTTCTGCCTCGTAACACCCGGTCGCCAGAAGGGACTGGTTGTTATAGGTTAGCTGCATGAAACGGGCGCCCAGATCGTGCAGGATTTCGACCAGACCGATATCGTCTTCGATGGGCGAGGGGTTTTGAAAGCCGAAGAATACCGCCGTCCGCCCGGTTTCACGCGCCCGGTCAATATCGCTGGCCCAGCGGCCTTTCATGATCAGGCCCGGGTATTGTTCGAACCAGCGGTTCCACTTTTCAAAGTTTAGAACCGTTTCGCGGAAGTTTTCATGATAGGCGATGGTGACGTGGATCGCGTCCACACCGCCTTCGCGCATTTGCCGGAATATTTTTTCCGACCAGTTGGCGTATTGCAGCCCGTCGATGCGCATCAGGCCGGCGTCCCGGCGCTGATGTATGCGGTTTTGACTGTGGTGTAGAATTCCGCTGCCGCCTTGCCCTGTTCGCGCGGGCCGTAAGAGCTGTCTCCGCGCCCGCCGAAGGGCACGTGATAGTCGGTTCCGGCGGTGGGCAGGTTCACGGTGACAACCCCGGTGCGCGCGTTGCGGCGGAAATGGGTAGCGCGGGCAAGGCTTTGGGTGACGATGCCCGAGGTCAGGCCGAAATTGGTGTCATTAACGACGCTCAGCCCCTCATCATAGCTGCCGACCTTGATGACGCTAGTCAGCGGCGCGAACATTTCTTCGCGGTTGATGCGCATGTCGTTGGTGGAGTTCAGAAACACACCCGGCGACATGTAGAACCCGTTATGAGGCATCTCCAGCCGCGCGCCGCCACAGGCAAGTTCTGCGCCTTCGGATTTGCCAAGCTCGACATAGGCGAGGTTTTCCTGCAACTGCTGTTCGCTGACGACCGGCCCCATCTGGGTGCTATCCTCCAACGCGTGGCCGACCTTCATGGCCTGCGCCCCGTCGATCAGCTTTTCGACGAACGCATCGTGGACCCGTGCGTGAACGACCAGACGCGACGAGGCCGTGCATTTCTGCCCGGCGCCGCCGAATGCGCCACCTAGCGCCAGTGTCACCGCCAAATCCAGATCGGCATCGTCCATCACGGCCAGCGCGTTCTTGGACCCCATCTCCATTTGTACCTTGGTCAGATTCTGAATGGCAGCGGCGGCAATGCCCTTGCCCACAGGCACCGATCCGGTGAAAGAGATCGCGTTCACCTTGGGGCTTTCCACAAATCGTTGACCGATGCTGCGCCCTGACCCCATCACAAGGCTGAACAGACCCTTGGGGATGTCCTGCCGTTCAATGATTTCGGTCAGCGCTACGGCTGAGGCCGGGGTGATGTTCGCAGGCTTCCAAACCACTGCGTTGCCATAGCACAGCGCCGGTGCGATCTTCCACGAAGCAGTCGCGGTGGGGAAGTTCCACGGGCTGATAATGGCGACAACGCCCACGGGTTCACGCCGCACGTCAATCTCAACGCCGGGGCGGACAGAGTCGGCGTTCTCACCGATTTGGCGCAGGCATTCAGCGGCGTAATAGCTAAAGAACTGACCGGCGCGATAAACCTCGCCCTTGCCTTCGGCCAGTGGCTTGCCCTCTTCGCGCGACAGTAGCGTGCCCAGTTCCTCAGCCCGGGACATGAGTTCGGTGCCAATGGTGTTCAGAACCGCTTGCTTGCGCTCGGGAAGGTAGGCAGCCCACTCAACCTGCGCGGCACGCGCCTGGTCCAGCGTGGCGTCCAACTGATCTGCACTGGCCTGCGCGAAAGTGCCAACCAGATCGCTCAAGTCCGATGGGTTGCGGTTCTCGATTTCGGATTCACCTGCCAGCCATTCGCCGGCAATCAGGTTCAATTTGGTCACAATGCGCCCCAGAGTCGTATTTTGGTCGCGCTTAGAGTGCGGGGGCCTTGAGGTATCAGTCAAATTCAAATAAATTGATTAAAGTTCAGAAAAACTGAAGTATGCCTATCAAGATTGAGACATTGCGGTGCTTTTGCACCGTGGCGCAAACCGGCAACCTGATGGAGGCCGCCGATCGGCTGGGTAGAACCCAGTCCGCCGTTTCAATGACGCTGAAGCAGTTTGAAGATCATCTTGGTAAGAAGCTCTTCGAAGGTGAGCGCAAAAACCGCCTGTCCCCGCTGGGTAAGCAGGTGTTTGACTTGAGCCTGAAGCAACTGCGTCAGTTCGATCAGGCGGTTCTGGATATCGAAGCCGCTGTGAACGCTGAACACGGATTGTTGCGGATCGTATCCGTGCCATCGGTGGCGGCAATCGTATTTCCCAAAGTTTTGCAGCACATGACGCAGAATTTTCCGGGCGTGAAGGTCGAACTGCGGGATACGGATACCGCGCAAGTGCTGGACGCGTTGACCGAAGGAAAGGCTGATATAGGCATTGCTTCGGGGCACCATGCGTTGAACGGTGTGACGGCTCTGCCGCTGTTTGAAGACAGGTTTGGCCTTGTCTGCGCCGTGGACCACCCCTTGATGACACAAACTAGCCCGCTGGTGATTGACGATATCCTATCGGTGCCGTTCATTCGGAATGCGCTGTGTGACTTGATCCAGTCGCCGCGTTTTCATGAGGCGATCGGACAGGCCGACATCACCATTCACAACACACATTCCTTGATCACTATGGTCCGGACAGGGAATTGGGTGACGGTTCTGCCGCAGACCGTCGCCGATTACATTCCTGAAGCAACGGCGTTCCGTCCGATCAAAGACCTGCCGGAACAACGGCAGGTCTATTTGTATGTAAGCGAACGGTCCCGCTTTCCTGATCTGACCAATGCGACAACCGAATTTATTCTGTCGCACGGCTCCTAGTCCGAGCCTGACTTTACATCTCCGGCAAAACGCGCTGCGTTTTCATTTGCAAAGGCCGATGCGTCCGCCGCCGCGTCCCAGAACTGAGGATTTGCCTTGGGTATTGTCAGCGCCTTTTGAACAGCGGGGCGTGCGTCCATGCGTTCGAACCAGGCATTCAGATACGGCAAGCCATCGACCTCGACCCGGGCCCAGACATAGGCGCGCGCCCACGGGTAAAGCATCATATCAGCGATTGTGTACTCATCCGCGGCGATCCAGTCGCGCCCTTCCAGCCGGGTGTTCATGACTTCAAGCAACCTGCGGCTTTCGTCGACATAGCGGCGGATCGAAAACGGCTCTTCGTGGCCGTTCGGGGCCGCGATATGCTGGAAATACATGGCCTGACCCATCATCGGACCAATATGGCCCACCTGAAAGAAGACCCATTGCATAACCTCGGACCGTTTGACCGGATCGGTTGGCAGGAACTTTCCGTACTTTTCGGCTAAATGCCACAAGATTGCGCCGCTTTCAAAGATCGCACGCCCCTCTGACCGATCAAAGATCGTAGGGATCTTGCCGTTGGGATTCAGCGCCAGATAGTCCGGGGCCTTTTGTTCCTGTTTTGAGAATTTGATATGCGTCAGGTCGTAGGGAACGCCCGCTTCTTCCAAGAAGATGACGGGCTTGTATCCGTTCATCGTTCCAGCGGTGTAAAGATGAATATCAGGCTGCGACATCGTCTACCTCTGCGAATAACTGGGCCAAATGGGCTTCAAACCATAACTAATCTGTCTCGATCTTCGGAATTTTCAACGTGTTTACCGCCCACTTGGTCGGGCTGGCACTCAGTTTCCAGTGGCGAATTCATTCGGTTGTGAGCTATTTGAATATTGAGTTTGCGCGTGCTTTTTTCGATGGCCTGTATCGGCGCAGCGAAGCTTTGCCCGAGGCTTACACAGAATCCGAAGTTGTCAAATCGCAATAAACCGAAACAAATATATGATAATTTCGCATACGCTGTTTTGGTTTACGTAACGCTTGATGGGCGGCGCGCAAGCGTGCTTGAGTTTTCCTACCATTCCGGCACCTCAAGCCGTTGGTCAAAAAAACCGGAAAGCTACTGCTTTTTGATACTGTTTGCAAAGTGCGACACCGACCCAGATCGGACAAAAAACAGCACCGTGAACGCCCAACATGGAGAAACCTGATGAAAAAACTAGCCACGCTATTGGGAAGCGCGACAGTTGTCGCAGCCGGTCCTGCCATTGCTGCGGACATCGTGATCGGTGTGCCGAACTGGGCATCGGTGAATGCCACCGCGCATATCCTAGAAGTCGTTATCGAGGAAAACCTAGGCCTTGATGTGGAATTGCAGAACGGAACCAACCCAATTGTATTTGAGGCTATGGACAGCGGGTCGATGCACGTGCACCCCGAGGTCTGGATGCCGAACCAGCAAAACCTGCATGACACATACGTCAAGGATAACGGCACAGTCGTTATGAACGAAAACCCTGTGCAAGCCGAACAGGGTATGTGCGTTCCGACCTATATCGCCGAACAGCACGACATCAAATCTATTGATGATCTGAGCGACCCCGACAAGATAGCGATTTTTGACACGGACGGTAACGGCACGCCAGAAGTTTGGATCGGCGCGCCGGGCTGGGCCTCGACCGTGGTTGAGAAAATTCGGGCCAAGTCTTACGGTTATGACCAGGTTTTCGACCTGACCGAGTATGAAGAGACAATTGCCTATGCCAACCTCGCCAACGCGACCAAGGCAGGCGATCCGTGGATCGGGTTCTGCTATAGCCCCCACTACATCTTTGTGACGCAGGACCTGACAGTTCTGGAAGAGCCCGCGCATGATCCGGCCACATGGACCATCGTTCAGCCGACCGATGATCCGGATTGGCTGGCCAAGTCTGAGGCATCTTCGGCATGGAATGGCGCGACACTCCATCTGCATTACGCCAAGGAGCTGGAGGAAAGCTATCCCGAAGTGGCGGCCCTGTTCCGCAACTACCAGATGGAGGGCGACGACCTAAGCGCGATGGGTAAGGCGCTGGCTGTCGACAATGTCGAAGCGGCTGACTTCGCCCGGCAGTGGGTGGCGGATAACGAAGACACAGTCATCGGTTGGCTCACCAACTAACATCCAAAATCGGGGGGCCGTCGCGACAGTTCGCGGCGGCCCTTTTCTTATATGCCGGGGCAAAGCCCTGCACATGAGGGGCAAATGGACGAACCTGTCGTAAAACTGGAAAATGTCTGGAAGATCTTTGGCGCACGGGCAGAAGAGGCCATGGCCGCCGTTCGCAGCGAAGGCATTGGAAAACCTGAAGTTCTGGAGCGTTTCAACTGCGTTGTCGGCGTGCAGGGCGCAACCTTCGAAGTGCCGCGCGGCGAGATTTTCTGTATCATGGGCCTGTCGGGGTCTGGCAAGTCGACGCTGGTGCGTCACGTCAATCGCCTGATTGAGCCGACCGCAGGTAAGATCGAAATTTTGGGGCGGGATGTCTCAAAGATATCCGAGTCTGAATTGCGCCGCATCCGGGCGCAGCAGATCGGGATGGTCTTTCAGCACATGGCGCTGATGCCGCACCGTTCGGTGCGCGACAACGTGGCGTATCCTCTGGAAATCCGCAAAGTGCCGAAATCCAAGCGATGGGCGGTGTCTGACCATGCTCTCAGCCTCGTCAACCTGACCGGTTACGAAGATCGCCTGCCCAAAGAGCTTTCTGGCGGGATGCAGCAGCGCGTCGGTATTGCCCGGGCATTGGCCTCGGACCCGGAAATCCTGTTGATGGACGAGCCGTTCTCGGCGCTTGACCCATTGATCCGGTTGCAGTTGCAGGATCAGTTCAAGGCGCTGGTGGCGCAGCTCAAGAAGACGACCTTGTTCATCACGCACGACTTGGACGAGGCGATCCGGATCGGACATCGCATCGCAATCATGAAAGACGGTGTGATCGTTCAGATCGGCACTCCCGAAGATATCGTCATGAACCCTGCAGACGATTACGTGCGCGAATTTGTGCAGGGCATCTCGAAACTCAAACTCGTCAAAGCGCACTCGATCATGGAGCCGATGGGCAGCTATTCCGGGTCACTCGACGGCGCGCCGCGCGCGGATGAGGGCGCGGATCTGGACCAGTTGATCGACCTAGCGGTGAATACCGAGATGCCAGTGGTCATAACGGATGCAGGTAATGACGTGGGGATCGTGACCAAGCCGCGCCTGCTGCGTGGTATTCAAGGGGGCAAAAATGACTGACGCAACCACCGAGCTGAAAGTTACAGCCGCCTCTGATATCGAAGTCGACCGCGAGGCGCTGGACCGTTCGATCAAGGAATTCGTCGGACCGAATGGCGACTATTACGTCAATGCGTTTCACAAGATCCATGATGCAACAAGCCCTGTACCCAATACCTTCAACTTGTGGGCCGCCGTGCTGGGGCCATTCTGGTCGGCCTCGCGCGCGATCTGGGGGATGTTCTGGACCTTCCTGATCCTTGAGATCATCGCGTGGGTTCAGATTGGCCGGGGTGCCTGGGGCAATCCTGGCGCTGATTTTGCGGAACGGGCCGCGCGCCAACAGGAACGGGCGGCCGAGTTGATGGCACGTGCAGCGGATGCCACTGAAAAGGCCGATATCGACCGCTTTACCAAGCTGGCCGAGAACATCCAAAAAGCAGCGGACACCAGCCTAGAAAGGGCGGCTGCCGCGCAATCCGAAGCGGCAGGGATTCTGATCACGGGTCTGTTGATGTTGCTGGTTTTCAAACTGGTGCAGGGGTTCTACGCAGATCGCGTCTACGAAAAGCAATATTCGAAATGGCGGATTGATCCGGGCAGCACGGAAAGCGGACAGTCCAGAAGGAACACCGTGCTGGGCGCGGTTCTCATCGCCGCGATCGGCCCGTTGATCGTGTACAAATTCACGGTCAACGCATCGCTGCCCTTGCTGGATGCATTCCCGGAACAAGAGGTTTCCGCGATCTTTCTTGGCGAAGGCAACGGAACACTGTTTTCTGCCCTCGCCAGTTGGATGGAAGCCAAGATTGATGCTGCTGCAGCGGCGGGTGGAGACGTTTTTGACGGGATCGTGGCTGGCGTCCGCTCGGTTTTGGATGCGTTGACGATTGCGTTGATCGGGTCGCCTTGGCCCGTTGTCATGCTGGTCATTTGTGTCACCGCATGGCGTGCAGCAGGCCCTCGGGTTGCGATCTTCACCGCCGCGTCGCTGGCCTATATCGCGCTTCTTGGGTACTGGGACGTCGCGATGGAGACAGTGGCCTTGGTCGGCGCTGCCGTGATCCTGTGCGTGATCTTCGGCATCCCGCTGGGCATCTGGTTCGGGAAGTCCCAGCGCGCCTATCGTGCGGCAGAACCGGTGCTGGATTTGATGCAGACGCTGCCCGCCTTCGTCTACCTGATCCCGATCATCGCCTTCTTTGGCACCGGCAACCCGCCGGGCATTCTGGCCACGATCATTTTCGGAATGCCACCTGTGATCCGCCTGACGGCCTTGGGGATGCGCGGCGTGCCGGAAAGCATCAAAGAGGCTGCGGTCGCCTTTGGCGCTTCGAAATGGCAGTTGCTGAAGGATGTCGAAATTCCATTGGCGCTGCCTTCGATCATGACTGGGGTGAACCAGACCATTCTGATGTGCCTGTCGATGGTGGTGATCATCTCGCTGATCGGCGGCGGCGGTCTGGGCAAGGAAATCCTTGAGGCGCTGCAATACGCGGCCAAGGGTCCGGGTCTGCTGGGCGGCTTCGCCATCCTGTTCTGCGCCATGGTCATCGACCGGATCGTGCAGGGGGCTTTCCGGCGAGAAGACGAGAAAATCTGAACATATGCGCCCCCGCCAGCCCGGGGGCGTTTTTCTTGAAGGGGGTGCAGATGACCGACCGCTATGAACAGTCGATGATGGATAACCTGTATTGGTGGGGCGTGCCGACCCTGTTCCGCTGTCCCAATACCGGCCCCGAGGGGCAGGATATCGCCTTGGTCGGCGTGCCCCATTCCACCGGCAACGGCACGACCGAGCGGGATCAGCACCTTGGCCCCCGCGCGCTGCGCCATGTCTCGGCCGTGCAGCGACGGGTGCATTCGGTGTTCGAAATCGACCCTTGGGCCCGCGCCAAGATTGCCGATGTAGGCGACGTGCCCTTTCCGCGCGCTAATGACAACGAGGACTGTATCGAACGCATCACGGGTTTTTACAAGGACATCGACGCAGCGGGGGCGCGGCCTGTGTCGGTGGGCGGAGATCACTCGATCACCGGCGGCATAGTGCAGGCGCTGGGGCGTGGTCAACTGGCTAAAGGTGAGCCGATCAGCTTCCTGCATCTGGATGCGCATACGGATGTGTTCACCAAGGTCGATCACTTTCTGGGGGCCAAGAAATCCGCCGCCCATTGGGGCGCCTATCTGGCCGATCAGGGGCAAGTTGATCCAACGCGGTCCATGCAGATCGGCCTGCGGGGTCATCCGCGCAGTCTGGACTGGCTGCAACCGTCCTATGACTATGGCTACAACATCGTCACCATGCGCGAGTTCCGACAGCGCGGGCTTGCGGATGTAGTGGCGCAGACGCGTGAAGTTTTAGGCGATCGCCCAGTCTATATCACCTTTGATCTGGATTGCCTTGACCCCTCTGTCGCGCCTGCGGTGTCTAATCTGGAGCCCAGCGAGAAGGGGTTTGATATTGACGAAGCCGTGGGTATTTTGCGGGCCGCGCGCGGGCTGAATATTGTGGGCGGAGACGTGGTTTGCATGATGCCCACCAAGGACAGCCCGAACAATATCACCGCCCTGACCGCAGCGGCGGTGATGTTCGAGATGATCTCGATGATCGCCGAAAACGTCAGTTAGCGGCGGGCGTCCACGGCTTGCGCCAGAACGCAGAGCAGTTCGAACATCAATGATATTCCCAGCCACGCGGTGCCGCCCGAAGCGTCGAAGGGTGGAGAAACTTCAACCAAATCGGCCCCTACGAGGTTGATCCCAGACATTTCCCGAATAACCTGCTGGGCCTGAAAGCTGTTTGGGCCGCCGATCTCGGGCGTTCCGGTGCCGGGGGCAAAGGTGGGGTCGACGAAGTCGATGTCATAGGTGCAATAGGTCGGCGCATCACCCACAATACCGCGCACTTCGGCCATGACATCGCCGATGCCGCGGTCGAACAGTTCTTCGATTCGGATGATACGGATGCCCTGGGCCTCGCCCCACTCGATATCCTCGGTGTTATAGGCGGTGCCGCGAATGCCCACCTGAACAAAGCGTTTGGGATCGACTAAGCCCTCTTCGACGGCCCGGCGGAACGGGGTGCCATGGGTGAACTTATGCCCGCCAAAATAGCTGTCAAAAAGGTCAGTATGGCTGTCGAACTGGATCAACCCCAGCGGGCCGGATTTGGCCAGCGCGCGCAGAACGGGCAGGGTGGTTAGGTGATCCCCTCCGGCGGTCAGGGGGGTGATGCCGCGAGCGGTTAGGTCGGTGTAGAACGATGCCACGCGGTCCAGCGTATCTTCGATATCTACCGGGTTCGGGGCCACGTCGCCCAGATCGGCGCAGTTCATCATCGCAAAGGGCGCAACCCCGGTCACGGGGTTCATCGCGCGGATCATGGTCGAGTAATCCCGCAACTGGCGCGGCCCGTGGCGCGCACCGGGGCGGTTTGTGGTGCCGCCGTCCCATGGAATGCCGACCAGCCCGATATCAACCTCGGCGATCCGCGCGTGATCCAGCGTCATGCCGGGCAGGCGCATGAAGGTGGGTACGCCCGCAAAGCGCGCCAGTTCCATGGCTGAGACGGGCTGAAAGAAGGGGTCGGTCATCGGGGCCTCATTCGTCGCAAGTCCCGCCGACCCTAGCCGCCGAGGATGGGTTGGGGAAGGTTAATCAAGGATATGAAACCGGGCGCGGATTTCCGCATCTTGTTCAGGCGTAAAATATTGGGGATTGTGTGTGTCGAGGATTTCTTGCGCGCGGGCGCGGGCGGTGGTCCATGCGTCGCTTGCGCCTTCATCCGCCCAGGTGCGCGGCTCGGTCCGGTCGGCGAGTTCGGGGTAGTAATAATCGCGCTCCATCGCGTCATAGGTATGCGCGCTGCCCAGAAAATGCCCGTCGCCCAGAACCGACTGGCAGATCGCTTCGAACCCGAGGTTTTCCTCGGTCACTTCGATCCCGCGCAGAGCGCGATAGGTGTGGGCATGCATTTCATTGTCCAGCACGAAGCCCTCGAAACTGGCCCCCAGCAGCGATGCGGTCATGCCCGAGCTTTCATAGATCAGGTTCCCGCCCGCCAGCGCCGCCGCCAAAGAGGTGATGCCTTTCTCCGCCCCGTATTGCGCATCAATCGCCTTGGCATCGGTCATTGAGGCCGCCACACCTGACGGCAGCCCCAACCAATTGGAAATCTGCGCCGAGGCCGCGTTCAGAATCGCCGTCTCGCCACTGCCGCCCGCAAAAGACCCGGTGCGCAGGTCCACGATGAAGGGCCAGTTGGAAAACACCATCGGAAAGCCCGGTTTGATCGTGTTGACCATGACAAGGCTGGCCAGTGTTTCGGCCAGCGATTGCGCCAGAAACCCGGCCAGCGTGGCCGGGGCCGTCGCACCGGCTTGTGCCGCAGTGATGCAGGACATGGGGATGTTATGGGTGACGCATTCATAGACCACGTCCACCGCATCCTCGCCATAGCGCAGGGGCGAGATGACCGGGCTGATATGCGCCTTCAGGAACGGGCGCGCGGCGAACGCGCCGGGGCCTCCGGCGACGATATCCAGCATCTTGACGATGGGCGCGACATGTTCCGCCAGCGTAAAGGACGTGGCAATTGGTTTGGTGGTGTTGCGGATCAGCGCATAAACGGTGTTGACGTCCAGATCGAAATTGTCGGGCACGTCGGTCGCCACGCAGCACCGGGTGAACCAGCTGACATTGGGCAGCGTGTCCTGTAGCCGGGTGAAATCATGCAGATCGGTCAGGGTTGAGGGGCGATATAGCCCCGTGTCGATATCCAGCGTCTGAACCGCCGCGCCGCCGGTGCCGAAATACACCCGGTCTCCGCCCACCTCGATCGAACGCGAGGGATCGCGGCCGTGAAAGGTGAATTGTTTGCGGGCGGATTGAATGGCCTGTTCGACCATGGCGCGCGGGAACAGCAATCGGTCGTCAGGTCCGGGTCTCGCCCCTGCTGCGCGCAGGTCGCGGGCCAGCCGATCGGGTACCTCTCCCATCCCGAGGGTTTCCAGCAGGCGCAGGGCGGAATCGTAAATCTGCGTGATCTCAAGGTCGGTCAGCGGCTTAAAGGCGCCACCGATCTGACCGGGCGGGCAGGGATCAATCACAGGGGCCGCCGCGCGCTTCGCGTGCCGGGCGCGTCTACCGCTTCGTTTGCTGCCCGTGCTCATCCGGTTCCTTTCTTGCCCTGTTACCTGAACCCTAAGCGCGGGTTCACGCGCTTGGCAAAGGCCAAGTGCAATTTGCAGAATCCGCAATCGCGGTTTCGATTTTTCAATACAAGCACTGGGCGGCTTGTCGCGGGCGCGCATTGTTCCGCAAGACTTATGGGCAGCAAAGCAGGAGCCACGTCCATGAAATCACGCACCAAAGTCGTTGTCATCGGAGGCGGGATTGCAGGCTGTTCGACCCTTTATCATCTGACGCAGGAGGGGTGGAGCGATGTGGTTCTGGTCGAGCGGAACGAGCTGACCTCGGGCACCACATGGCATTCGGCGGCGCAGGTGACGAACTTTGGAATGAACCAGACGATGGTCGGGCTGAAATCGCACTCGATCCGGCTGTATAAGGAACTGGCCGAAGACCCGGATTATCCGATCAATTATCACCATGGCGACGGCGGCATCCGGCTGGCCAATACCGAAGCGCAGATGCAGGGCTATCGCCATTTCGCATCAATGGCGCGTGGGATGGACGTGCAGTTCGAGGTGATTGATGCCAAGGAATGTGCGCGCCGCCACCCTCTGATCTCGACCGAGAATCTGATTGGCGGGCTGTGGGATCCGATGGACGGCGATATCGACCCCGCCCAGCTGTGTCAGGCGTTGGCGCGCCGGGCCCGCAAGGCAGGGGCCGAGGTGTATCGCAACACGCCGGTTATCGGGCTGAAACAGCACGCCGATGACACATGGACGGTGAAGACCGAAAAGGGCGATATCGACTGCGATATCGTCGTCAACGCGGGTGGCTATCGCGTGAACGAGGTGGGCGCGATGATGGGGGTGCATCATCCCGTCGCCTCGATGGAGCATCAGTATTTCCTGACCGAAGAGATTCCGGCCATTCGCGATGCCAGCCACAGGATGCCTCTGCTGCGATGCCCGATCAGCGATTACTACTGTCGGCAGGAAAAGAACGGGTTGTTGCTGGGGTTCTACGAACAGGATTGCAAGACATGGGGTATGGACGGGATCGACCCCAACTTCGTCAATGCGCTGTGCCCCGACGATTTGGACCGCGTGACGGATGTGCTGGAGGGCGCTTTTGCCCGGATGCCCGCGCTGATGGAGGTGGGCGTGCATACGGTGGTCAACGGCCCGATCACCTATACGATCGACGGTGCGCCTTTGGTCGGGCCGATCCCGGGCAAGCGCAATGCGTTCTGTATCATCGGCCTGCGCGCCGGTCTGGGCGAGGGCGGCGGCCACGGCTGGCTATTGGCGCAACAGATCGTGCATGGCGAGGCGTGTTACGACACGTGGTGCCTTGATCCCCGCCGGTTTACGGGTCACGCGAATGTCGAACTGACGGCGCTAAAAGCCATCGAGGATTACCAAAACGAGTTCCGCTTTCACTTTCCGCATGAACACCGCCCCGCCGGGCGACCCGCCAAGACGACCCCTCTGACCCCGGTTCTGGCGGCTGAAGGGGCCGAGTTCACCGTGGTCAACGGGTGGGAGAGGGTGGATTACATCAAGCCATCGCCCGATTTCGCGCCCAGCCACAGTTTCGATTTTGACGAAACCTTCGATCTGGTGGCCGCCGAGGTTGCCAATGTCCAGACCAATGTGGGGCTGGCCGAGGTGAACGGTTTCAATCGGATCGAGATCACGGGTGCAGATCATCACGCGTTTCTGGATCGGATGTTCTGCGGCGCGGTTACCCGCCGCGACGGGCGTGTAGGGCTGGGTTATCTTTTGAACCATCACGGTATGATCAAAGCCGAGGCGACGGTGGCCAATCTGCCCGCCAGTGACCGGGGCCTTGAACGTATCTGGTACGGATCGGCAGCGGCCAGCGAATTTCACGACATGGACTGGCTGACCAGCCATTTGCGGGCTGACGAAGACGTCCACCTGCGCAGCCTGACCAACGATCAGACCATCCTGATCCTTGCTGGCCCCAAGGCGCGCGATGTCCTGTCCGCCTGCGCCCGCGGCGACTGGTCGGCCCAGGCGTTCCCATGGCTCAGCGTTCGCGAGTGTTTTGTCGGGATCGCCCCCGCCACCGTTATTGGTGTTAGTTTCTCGGGCGAACTGGCCTATGAAATTCATGTGCCCAACGCATCGCTCTATGCTGCGTACTTGGCTTTACGTCAGGCCGGTGAACCCATGGGCATGAAGTTGTTTGGCGCACGCGCTGTCGACTCGATGCGTATGGAGAAAAGCTTCCTGCATTGGAAATCCGACTTAATTACAGAGTTTGATCCTTTTGAAACCGGCTTGGATCGGTTCGTGAAGCTGGACAAAGGCAACTTTACTGGGCGCAAGGCATTGGAGGCGCGGCAAACGGACGGACCTCGCAAAAAGCTGGTTGTCTTGCAGGTGCACACATCGCAAGGCCCCGCGCATCCCGGAGGGTCGCTCATGCAGGGGGATAGGGTGGTTGGTACGGTCACGTCTGGCGAATGGGGGCATCGAGTCGGCCTTAACCTAGCGCATGGATTTGTTGAGCCGGAACTGGCCGAAATCGGCAGCGAAATGGTGTTGGACCGTTGTGGCGAGCATGTGGCGGTCACCGTCGTCCCGGCCTCGCCCTACGATCCAAATCTTGAACGGGCTCGGTCTTAGGTTAGGGCCGAATAAACAACATCACCATTGCCGAACGGACATTTCTCTGCTTGGCTTGTTTCGAGGTAATCGAAACAATGGACGGTTGCTGTGTCTAAATCTCTAAGCCTCCGCTGGCTGGAAGTGTTTCAACTGATCGCCAAGTCAGGGTCGATCCAACAGGTCGCGTCGGAAACGGGCTTGTCCATCAGTACTGTCTCAAACCACCTGCGCAGTCTTGAACGTGCGCTTGGCATCGAACTGGTAGACCATGGTCGCCGCCCAATGGGGCTGACCCCGGCCGGAGAGGTTTTCGCGCGTTATGTCCGAGATGGCCTGACGGTATTGAAACGGGGTGAGGCTGAAATCCGAACCGGAAACTGGCGCCACGCGACCGATCTGAGGCTGGCCCTGATCGACGATTTCGACAACCAGATCGCGCCTGATCTGTTCCGGTTTCTGGCTCAGGCGTTGCCGCGCTGTAACTTTCGACACTACACCCGCCCCAGCCATGAGATCATCGCCAAACTTCAAGAGCATAAGCTGGACGCTGGGGTCGCCACGCGGCCATCAGAACGCACAGAGGGGTTGATCGAATACCCGCTGATGCGCGACCCTTTTATCGTCATTTTACCTAGTAGCATTGAAGTTCAGCCCGAAGAACTGTTTGAGCCGGATGCAAACCTTCCGCTGTTGAGATATTCGCGGGATTATATGATCGGTAAACAGATCGAAATTCAGTTGACCCGTAGCAAGTACAATTTGCCGAACCGGTTCGAACTGGAATGCAATCAGTCGATCATTGGGCTGGTTGCCGAGGGCGCGGGATGGGCGATTACCACTGCCGCGTGTTTCCACCGCGCTCAGCGATTTCATGACAGCGTCAAAGCAATGCCTTTTCCGGGCCGGAACTTTGTGCGGACCGTGTCTTTGTTTACCACCGAGGTCTATCCCGAAACGACATCGGCTTTGATCCAGAAGGCGATGGAAAAGCTGATACGCCAGCACTTTACCGAACCTATGTGCAAAAAACATATCTGGCTCAAAAATGAATTCAGGACGATGGAGGCCGAGGCAGCTTAAGTTTTGCCCGGCGGCCCAAGCGATTGACCTTCGATGATACTGGTGTCGAGCTGTTCGCCCTGATCCGTGACCTGTTTTTCGACCATCTCGACCAGTTGCAGGGCGGCCTTGCGCCCCATCTCGCGATGTGGAACGTGTACAGTTGTCAGGGCCGGGCTAACAATTCGGGCTAATTCGATGTCGTCAAATCCGGTGATTGAAACATCCTTGGGAACGCGCAGCCCGATTTCTTGAGCCCGCCGCAGCGCGCCAACGGCTAAGACGTCGTTACCGCAAAGGATGGCTGTCGGGCGCGAAGCTTGGCCTATCAACTGGGAAAACGCCTGGGCCCCGCATTCAATTTCGTAAGGCGTTTCGATGATTGTCAGATCCGAAACGTCTAATCCGTTCTGCCGCGTGGCGTCTTTTACGCCTTCGATCCGCAGGCGCGCGCGATCGTTGCCTGCGCTGACGCCGGAAATCACGCCAAGACGCGTGTGGCCCATGGCAATGACACGGTTTGCCAATGCGCACATCGCCGCGCGGTTGTCGAACCCGATCGAGGGGACCGGCGCATCTGGCGCAAAAGACCACGCGACCAGGGTAGGGATATTTCGACGGTCCAGAAACTCATAAATCTTTGTGTCGCGGTCATGGCCAATCAGCAAAAGCCCATCCGCGCCCCGCGCCGCGAGCGTCCTGATTTGTTCTTCCTCGATGTCTGGCTTGTAGGCCGAGCTTGAAACCAAAAGGGTATATCCGTGCTGGTGCAACTCTTCCTGAAAGGCTTGCAGCCCGCGCGCGAATATTGCGTTCTCCATTGTCGGGATGATCGCACCAATGGTGAATGTACGTTTGGCGGCCATCACCTGTGCAGCAAAATTCGGTGTATAGCCCAAGGCATCAACAGCCGATTGAACGCGTTCCCGCGTCGCCTTGACGACGCGGTCGGGGCTGTTGAGGCAGCGCGAGACAGTCGCCGTCGAAACGCCCGCCATCTTGGCCACATCGTCCAGCGTTGGTGCCGCCCCCAATTTCGACATTATCAAACCCGCAATTCACTTTTGCCAATAAGTCTAATCTCAACGGGCCCCCAAGGAAAGCAGATATGTAAGCGCTTGCATTTTTGATGTAAGCGCTTACAAATGACTTTGGGCCGAATCCGAAGGGAGTCCGGAAAAGTGTTTCTGACCGCATCCATCATCGTGTTTGTCATTTACTTCGCGAACGTGGCTTTGGGTGCTTTTGCAGGCAGTGCCTTTCTTGGGGACGTGGGTGAGATGTTGGTCCTGTTCGCGGCGTCGATCCTGTTCGTTGTCGCAATTCTGAAAAAGGAGGCTGACCGCGACGCAGAAGGCGACGGCTGACTTTTTTTGCTTGGGAGGGCAATCAATGAACAACGACAAAACTGAACTGGCATCGGCCGAGCGCCGCAATTTCCTGAAGCTCAGCGCCACGGGAGCGTTCACGGCGGCGCTGGTTGCCGGGGCGGGGGGCGTGCTGTGGTCATCCGAGGCCGCAGCGCAAACCGCCAAAGAAGAGAGCGAGCGCGAAAAGGCAGCGGATCACGTGATGACCATCGCCACAGCCTATGTGCTGGGTGCATCACGCAGTTATCCGATCATGCAGTTGGACCTTAAGGAAAACATCCAGAACGCCACTAATGGCAAGGTCTATGTAAAGCTGGCCCCCGGTGGACAGTTGGGTGCAGGCGGATCTTTGGTGCAAAAGGTTCAGGGCGGCACCATTCAGGCCGCGCAACACTCGCTGTCGAATTTCGCGCCGTTTGCGTCGACCGTTGACCTGATCAACATGCCATATCTGTGCGGCTCGAACCAGAAATTCACCAATCTTGTGAATTCGGACACGTGGAAAAACGAAGTCCATCCCAAGGTCGAAGCTGCCGGGTTCAAGGCGTTGTTCTACGTCGTGATCGACCCCCGCGTTGTTGCCGTGCGGCAGGGCGGTAATGCTATTATCACTCCGGGTGACATGAGCGGCATTAAGTTTCGCGTGCCGGGTTCCAAGATGTTGCAGCAGTATTATCGCATGGTCGGCGCAAACCCGACGCCCGTCGCTTGGGGTGAGACCCCCTCGGCCATCAAGCAGGGCGTCGCGGATGCGCTTGATCCATCTGTGGGCGCGCTGTTCGTCTTTGGTTTCAAGGACATCCTCAGCCACGTGACCTTTACGCAGGCCGTGCCGGACAGTCAGGTCTATTCCTGCAATCTGGAGTGGTTCAATTCGATGCCGGCGGACGTACAGGAAGGCATCATGTGGGCGTCCGAAATGACGAGCCACCAGAACCTTGCCAAAGTGCCCTCGGCCCGCGCCTATGCAATGGCTGAACTGAATAAGGCGGGTGTCGAGTTCCACTCGCTCAGTTCTGACCAACTGGCCGAGTGGGAAAGCGTCGGTGGATATCAGAACGCCGATTGGGATCCGTTCAAGACGGAACTGGCCGGGTCGATGGATGCGTTCGAGAAATTGGTCGAGGCCGCAGGGACCCAAGGCAAGTATTTCGTCCACGACGCCTGATCGACCGTCACAACCTCATGCAGTCAGGCCGGTAAACGCCCGGACCAGAAGGCGCGCGTCTGACTGCCTGCACGCCGAGGGAACAGATGACCTTACTTCAAAACATAGACCGCAACGCCGAACGCTGGCTGCTGCTGGTGTTCTACGTGATGCTGGTCATCACCATGGCCATCGAGGTCCTGCGGCGCGAAATTTTCGCGTATTCGTCGATCTGGGGTGAAGAGATCGTTCGCTATTCCTTTATCTACCTCGCGTGGATTGGCGCTGCGGCGGCGGTCAAGGAACGCGCCCATATCCGCATCGACGTGATCATGCATTATCTCGGGCCGCGTCCCAAGGCGCTGCTGTATATCTTTGGCGATCTGGTGATGTTCGGCGTGGCCGTCATCGCGCTTTATTGGTCGTACGAGGCTGTGCATGTTTCGGCCAAGTTCGGCTCGGTCACGGATGGGCTGCGCGTGTCAAAGGTCTGGTTCCTGATGGCCGTGCCCACCGGTTTTGCGCTGATGATCTGGCGGCTGATCCAGTCGCTGATGCGCGATCTGAAATGCCTGAGGGACGGCAAGCCCGTCTTCGAAGGCGATAAGCTGTTTGACTGAAGGGACACGCGATGCTTTGGGGTTCCCTTAATCAAACCGTTGAACTGGGATGGGATTTTTACCTGCCGGTGATCCTGTTCGTTGGCCTGATTGCACTGGCCGTACCCGTCTGGGCGGCCATCGGTACGGCGGCCATCGTGATGCTAATTATGTCGGGCGATCTGCCGCTCAGCCTTGTGGGTGAAAGTCTGTTCACCGGCATCGACGCCTTTGCCCTGACTGCCGTGCCGCTGTTCATCCTGACGGGCGACGTGCTGGTCCGAACGGGGCTGTCGCGCAAATTCCTGGATGTGGCCGAGGCGCTGACGTGTTTTGCCAAGGGCGGGTTTGGCTCGGCTACCGTTCTGGTCTGCGGCATGTTCGCCGCCATCTCGGGTTCGGACGCGGCGGGTGCTGCTGCGGTGGGCCGAATGACGATCAACCGACTGGTCGAAAGCGGCTATCCCCGCCCCTATGCCTGTGCGTTGGTCGCAGCAGGGGCCTGTACCGGCATCCTGATCCCGCCATCGATCGCCTATATCATCATCGGTCTGGTGCTGGGGATTTCCGCATCGACCCTGTTTCTGGCGGCGTTGATCCCCGGACTGGCCATTTTGGTCTCGATCCTTGTGACCAATATCATCATGAACCGCATCTACGCCTATGAGGGCGGCGGCATGATGACCATGGGCGAGTGGCTGGCCAATCTGGGCAAGGCGCTGAAATCCGGCTGGTACGCGTTCATCGTGCCGGGGATAATCTTCTACGGCATCTTCTCGGGCCGCCTGACCCCGACCGAGGCGGGCGCGACCGCCGTGGTTGTCACCATCATCATGGGCTTCATCCTGCGCACCCTGACGCTGGCCGACTTTCCGTCAATGTTGGTCAGTTCGGCCAAGGTAAACGGGGTGATCCTGCCGATCATCGCCTTTTCCGCGCCCCTGGCCGAGGCTTTGGCGATCATGGGTGTGCCGCAGGGCTTTGTGACCGCCGTGACCTCGTTGACTGACGATCCATATCTGCTGATCCTGCTGATGATCGGCATCCTGATCGCGGCCGGATGTGTGATGGAAACGACGCCGAATATCGTGATCCTTGCACCGATCCTAAAACCGCTGGCGGATAACATCGGCATGAATGAGATCCAGTTCTGCATCATGATGATCACTGCGCTGGGCGTCGGGTTCATTACGCCCCCGTTAGGGCTGAACCTGTTCGTGGTCTCGGGGATTACCGGCGAGTCGATCCTCAAGATTGCAGCCCGTGCCGTTCCTTTTGTTTTGACAATGCTGATCGTGGTTATTCTGATCGCCTATGTTCCGGCTGTGTCGACCACGCTGCTTCCTGAAATCTACCAATAGGGTTTTCCAACCATGCCGCGCGAGTATTTGAAAAAAGCGACGCTAACCCCGCAGTCTCATGCAACCGAGGTGCATGACACGGTGAAGACAATCCTTGCCGATATCGAAACGGGTGGCGACGCCAAGGCCATGGAATACGCGGCGAAGTTCGACAAGTTCGAGGGCAACGTGCTGATGACTCAGGCCGAGATTGACGCGGCCATCGCGCGGGTGCCCGAAAAGCTGAAGGCCGATATCCGGTTTGCCCATGACAACGTGCGTCGCTTTGCCGAAACGCAAAAAGCAACAGTTTCCGACGTTGACATGGAGATCGTGCCCGGTTTTGTCGCAGGGCAAAAGGCGATCCCGGTGGATGCGGCGGGTTGTTATGTGCCCGGCGGGCGGTATAGCCACATCGCCAGCGCGATCATGACGGTGACGACGGCCAAAGTGGCGGGTTGTCGCCATATCACCGCGTGTTCTCCTCCAAAACCCGGAGAAGGTGTTGCCCCGGCCATTGTCTATGCCGCACATATCTGCGGGGCCGATAGCATTCTGGCTATGGGTGGGGTGCAGGGCGTGGCTGCGATGACCTATGGCCTGTTCGGACTGCCGCGCGCGAATATCCTTGTGGGCCCCGGCAATCAGTTCGTGGCCGAGGCCAAGCGTATCCTCTATGGCAAGGTCGGCATCGACATGATCGCAGGACCGACCGACAGCCTGATCCTTGCGGATAAATCCGCCGACGCGCATGTGGTGGCAACCGATTTGGTCAGTCAGGCCGAACATGGGTATAACTCACCCGTCTGGCTGGTGACGGATGATCGGGCTTTGGCGCAAAAAGTGATGGAGCTGGTTCCCGCCCTGATCGCAGACCTGCCCGAATTGAACCGCGAAAACGCCTCTGCCGCGTGGCGGGATTATGCCGAAGTGATTGTCTGCTCGGATCGCGAGGAAATGGCCGCCTGTTCCGACGCCTACGCGCCCGAACATCTGACCGTTCAGGCCGAGGATCTGGATTGGTGGCTGGATCGGCTGACCTGCTATGGCTCCTTGTTTTTGGGTGAAGAAACCACGGTTTCCTATGGCGATAAGGCAACGGGTACGAACCATGTTCTGCCGACGTCGGGCGCGGCTAGCTATACTGGGGGGTTGAGCGTCCACAAATACATGAAGATCGTCACGTGGCAGCGCGCAACACGGGAAGGGTCCAAGCCTATTGCCGTCGCAACCGCCCGCATTTCTCGGCTGGAAGGGATGGAAGGCCATGCACGTGCCGCAGACGTGCGATTGGCCAAGTATTTCCCCGACGAACAATTTGACCTGACCGCAGATGGATGACCCGCGCGCGCTTTTTGACCTGAGAGGCAGAGTTGCCTGCGTGACCGGTGCAAGCTCGGGCCTAGGGCGACAGGTGGCCAAGGTTCTGGCGGCTGCGGGGGCGCAGGTTGTGGGCGTTGCGCGCCGATCCGAGGCGTTGGCCGGGCTGATCGAAGAGATCGGCGAAAATGCCGATGCGGTCGTTGCCGACATTTCAGACAGATCGCGTGTAGATGCACTGACGCGGGAAGTCTCGGCCAAGTTTGGTGCGCCGGATATCCTCGTCCACGCGGCTGGGTTGAACACCCGTGAGACAGCCGATGACGTGACCCCCGAGGGGTGGGATCAGACATTGGCTGTGAATCTCAGCGCACCATTTTTTATAAGCCAGTCGATGGTTCCTGAGATGAAAAAAAAGGGGTGGGGCCGTATCGTGAATTTCGCCTCGCTACAGACGACGCGCGCCTTTCCGGGTGGTGTTGCCTATGGTGCCACGAAGGCGGGGATCGGCCAATTGACCCGTGCAATGGCCGAGGCATGGTCGCCCTCCGGCATCACGGCCAATGCAATAGGGCCGGGGTTCTTCCCAACCGAACTGACGCGCGCCGTTTTTGATGATCCTGAGCGCGCGGAACGTAATGCGGCCCAGACCTGTATTCGCCGCAATGGCGAAATGGCGGACATCAACGGCCCGATCTTGTTTTTGTGCTCGCGCGCGTCGGACTATGTCA
Organism: Ruegeria sp. HKCCA5491; assembly: GCF_013034565.1. Lineage (NCBI taxonomy): Bacteria > Pseudomonadati > Pseudomonadota > Alphaproteobacteria > Rhodobacterales > Roseobacteraceae > Ruegeria > Ruegeria sp. HKCCA5491. The sequence goes on along the minus strand of NZ_WQGG01000014.1, from coordinate 93,652 downwards.
CCGGGCAGGTGCTGATGGTTGATGGGGGGTTCACCGCAAAATGAAGGCTTTGGTCTATGAAGGTGTCGAACACGTGGCCTATCGGGATGTCCCGGATGCCAAGCCCAATCCGGGCGAGCACCTCATCCGGATCCAAGCGGTCGGGATCTGCGGGTCGGACATGCACGCCTATCTGGGCCATGATGCGCGTCGACCGGCACCGTTGATCCTTGGACATGAGGCGGCTGGCGTTATTGTAGGCGGCCCTCGTGACGGCGCGCGGGTTACCATTAACCCGCTGGTTTCCTGTGGACGTTGTAGTGCTTGTTCTGCTGGGCGCGAAAACCTGTGCCCGGACCGTCAGATCATCTCAATGCCGCCCCGTGAAGGTGCTTTTGCACAGTTTGTTGCCATGCCAGAACGAAATTTGATCGAGGTTCCGCAGCATGTCAGCCTTTCACAGGCTGCTTTGGCGGAACCGCTGGCCGTGGGGTGGCATGCGGCGCGCCTTGGGCTTGAGGCGTTGCATTCATCCATGGAGCGTCGCGCGATGGTGTTGGGCGGCGGCGCCATCGGGGTTGCCGCTGCGCTGGCCCTGTCCGCAATGGGGGTCGAAAACCTTCAGATTGTTGAGCCAAACACATTGCGACGCGCATATCTGCAAAATGCGATCCCTTTTGAGCTAGTCGCTGAAACCACCGATACGTTTCCGTTGATCATTGATGCGGTCGGGTTTGCCGCGACCCGCGCGACGGCCTCCGCTCTGGCACAGCCGGGCGGGGTGATCGCTCATGCGGGTTTGGGTGAGGATAGCGGCGGGCTGGATGTGCGCCGTATGACCTTGCAGGAAATCACGTTTTTCGGCACCTATACATATACGGCTGAGGATTTCCGAGAAACCGCACAGGCCATTTTTGATGGCCGTCTGGGTGCGCTTGACTGGGTCGAGGCACGCGCGTTGTCTGACGGCGCGCGCGCATTCCAGGATCTGCGGAGGGGTGCGGTTTCCGCGCCCAAGATCATCCTCGCGCCATGGGAGTAGGAGGCTTTTATGTACAAGAAAATTCTCGTGCCGATGGCGCTGGATCATGGGTTGTCACAGCACACATTGCAGGTTGCACGTGCCTTGTCCGCCGAAGATACCGAGATCATAGCCCTGCATGTCTATGAAATGCCGCAAGGGTCGGTCAGCGCATATCTGGACAAGGACGTGGTCGCCGAAGGGTTTCGCGCTGCGCGCAACCTTCTGCGCGAAAAAGTGTCGGATATTGAAGGCATCAAGTGCGATATCATCAAGGGCCACACCGCACGGACCATTATCGACTATGCCAGTGACAACGACTTTGAATGCATCGTCATAGGGTCGCACAAGCCTGGCCTCAGCGACTATTTTCTGGGGTCGACCGCCTCGCGCGTCGTCCGTCATGCGGCCTGTGCCGTGCATGTGCACCGCAGGCCGTAACTCGTCAATCGCGCTTTTGCGCCCCAATCAGGACTGACAAACAGGACATGAACATAGACAAAAAGATCACGGATGATCTGATGGCCAACGATATTTCGTTCGTCACCACTGTCCCGTGCAAGCAACTGGCGGGCGTCATCGCCGAGATTGATGAGCGTGATGGCATCTACCACATCCCCTCCAACAAAGAGGATGAGGGCATGGGCCTGTGTGCAGGTGCATGGATGGGTGGAAAGCGCCCGGCCATCATCATGCAGAACACGGCAATTGGGGTAACGATCAACACGCTTGCGACGTTGATTCAGTACTACCGGATGCCGCTGCCCATGCTGATCTCGTATCGCGGAGAACTGCGTGAACCCATCGCTTGTCAGGTTGAAATGGCGGTGCACACCAAGGCCCTGCTTGCCCAGTTGAACATCCCCACCTACCACTTTCACCATCAAGCGGATGTCGAGGAATTGGACGCAATCCTGAAATACACGTTCATGTGCAACAAACCGGTCGCCATTCTGACCGATGCCAACTTTTGGGGAGGCTACGGCGACCAATGATCCGTTCAGAAATCCTTAAAGAAATCGCTCCGATCTTGCGGGATCAACTGGTGGTCTGCAACATTGGTATCCCCAGTCAGGAGCTTCACGCAATCGACGATCAGCCGACCAATTTCTATATGTTGGGCACGATGGGTCTGGCCTCTTCCATCGGTTTGGGTTTGGCGCTTGCCCAACCTAAGCCGGTTATCGTCATCGACGGCGATGGGTCTGTTTTGACCAATCTTGGCACTTTGCCCACTATCGCCAATAACGTTGCTGACAATTACATCCTGCTGATTGTCGACAACGGGTCATATGGGTCGACGGGCGATCAACCCACCTATGCTGGGCAAAAAACCTCGCTTGCCAAAATGGCCGAGGCGGCGGGCTGCGATCGGGTGATCGAATGTCAGGCCGAGGATACAGGCCGCGTGCTGCAGGAGGCGCTGGACGCCAAGAAAATGACGATCATCGTCAGTAAGTGCGAAAGCGGTAACGCGAAAATGCCACCGATTACGATGGACCCCGTCGTGATCCGAGACCGGTTCATGAAAGCCGTGCAATCCTGATGCTGTCAAATTAGTCGAGCCGTCGCTTGCGTTCCGCAGGCGACGGTTTTTTTGGCCAGTTTCGTCAGTTGCAACGCAACTGCGACGCCAAGAGCCGTTGGCAAGTTGGACTGGTTGTGTAAACCAAGTCCCAAAAAATGCGCGACGTTCGGCCCTGCCTCAGGTTTGAAGCCTAATTTGATTCAAACTGGGAGTAGCGGCTGATGAATTCGTGCAGGCAAAACGTGACGCGACAGGAAGAGGCAACCTGAAGATGAGCGGACTTGCACCTGCCTAAGGGTAGGTATCCGTCATGCACCGGGTTGATGAGAGGTAAGACATGGTAACGGCGCCAACGATTTCGGGTGTTGATCCCCGTGATGTGATGAACACGTTTGCGCAATATGGGTTCCGTAAGACATCCATGGAAGACATCGCGAAGGCGGTCAGGCTGTCCCGTCAGTCGATTTACAAGAAATTCGGCTCGAAGGAGTCCTGCTATACGTGGGCGCTGAGAACTTATACCGAAACCCTGTACCGGAAGGTATTTGAGCTTTTGGAGAAAGGTGACGGCGCTCCGCTTCAAGTTTTGGAAGAAGTCCTGCTTCATGTCGTGAGCGACTCGTTGGAAATATCCAAAACGGACCATGGTGCAAAGCTGCTGGAAGATGCGTTGGAGATTGCGGCGGCGCAGCCGGAAAACTGGCCAGGGGCCTATGTTGCAAAACTGGGTGAATTTCTGTTGCGGCAAGGTCTGGCGTCCACTTCGGAACGCGCGCAAGACCTTTCTTATCTGGTCATAACCGCCGCGCGCGGCGCGTTGGTCATTTCCCAGTCGAAGGAAGACTTTGTATTGGAGATCCGCCGCTTGCTGCTGGTGATATTTGTCGAGGAATAACCCGGCTGGCCGTTGATTTATTGAACTTTTCCGGTGTTACCAAAGCCTGATCTTTTTTCCGACGCCTCCGACTGGCCATTTCCAAGCCGAAGGAAAATTTGAAACGCCGCACTAAGGTGACCACGCAGTCTTGGTCCTTCGGTGGCAAAGTCTCATTTCCGCCCAGATTTCGTCAGATCAACCACAAATTCCGGCTTCAGAAAGGTCTGGTCAGTTGGCTCAGGGGCTTTGCCGTGAAACGGATTGTCGAACATCTAAACCGGGAAAAGCGCAGACTTTATTCCATTGCCTTCCTCGCGTTCTCGGCGGGTTGTGTTCTGTACTCGCATGTCGATGCTACACGGTTGGGATTGCCGCTGCCGGTTTTGGCGGGGTTTATCTACATGGGGTTGATCGTGTGCGCGTCTGCGATCACGTCTTATTTCCTGCCTAAGCTGACCCGCGTAACGGACGCGGTGGCCGTGACCCGCCTTGGGTTCGCATTGTGGATCGCCAGCACCCAAAACTATGAACTTGCGGCCTCTCCCATGATAGGCGCGACAATCGTTGTCGGCGGGGCAGCGATCCTGCTGCAGGTTCGTTCGTGGGTTCAGGTGGCGCATCAGAATGTGCTTGAAACGATGTCACCTGCTTTCGCTTTTGACGCCTCGCCGCAGCGTATCAAAGTACCTGTGACCTGATACCCCCAATAGTGGGAATTGCGGCGATCCCAGACGCATTTCCCGTTTGTGTGCAAAGCAACCGGCTAGAACCGATAGGTTGCCCCAAATAGCGGGCCGGATTGATCAAACTTGAAGTCGCCGCCGTTTATTTCGTGATCGAACGAGATATAGCGGTACCCCCCTCTCAGCAACCACCGGTCGTTGATTGCATAGTCTGCGGTCAGCAGAACTTGCCAGGTTTCGCTGTCGCTTGCGAAACCGCCATAGTCAAAAAAACCGGTTCCGGACCACCGTTCATTGAACCTCATGCGCGCTCGGACGCCGATGACAGGGTCGGTCCAGCTTTCGTCGACATTTACCATTCGTCCCGGCGCGGCTCCCGGTAAAACGGTAAAATCTGTTTGGGTTCGGAACCACCGGAACCCTCCGGCCAAATCGACGGTCGAGGTGTCTGTGGTCAACACCCTGTACCCCAGATAGCCGCTCAGGAACTGCGTGGTCAGTGATGTTTCGACGCCGGAACTGGCCGGACCGGGCGTGTCGTTGCTGAACGAAAGGTCGGTATAGTTATAGTCGGCCAAAATCGACCAACGCCCGTTGGTTGCCGCAAATGTACCCATGAACGCCAGATCGAGGTTTTCCAGCGCGTCTGAAAAGGCCAGAGTTCCCTCTACTGTTCCATTGGGCGTTTCCTGGGATACTTCTGTTTCGGGCGTAAACAGGTAAATCGTGGCCTGATAAGACCAATCAGACTGTTGCGCGTAAACTGACGTGGGCAGCGTCGCGGCGAATGCCAGTTTCAGTGCGGTATCTCTAAGTCTTTTCGTAATAGCCATTGATCCCTCCCAAGATCGTTAAGCGTGAAATTGTGTGTCAGGCGACCGCTTCGCTTTTGGTCTCCCCTCGTGAAACGCGATTGATGTCGGTTTCCGGAAAGAACTCGGACCAGACATGCCAGAACACGCCCGCGCGCAGCGTTTCGACACGTTTCAACCGGCCCTGATCCGACATCCCCCAAAAGTCACAGCGCGTCACAGGCTGGCCGCTGTCATTGTACCATACGCCAAGGCTTTCGTATTTGGGGTCCAGGCTGACGACTACATCGCGCCCGCCGACATTGGCGTTGACGATCCAATTGTTGTCGACCACGAAGTCATCCGTCCAACAAGCGGCGTCATTGTCAATAGTGATCCCCCAAACATAGGTTTTGTTGGGCAAGCGATTGTCGGTCCGATCCATGTTGTCCATGACAGGGGCGTCCTCTTGATGCTGACGCCCGATGCCCCAGCCGAACGTGATCTCAGTGATCATGTCCAGCAGACGCAAAGCCAGATTTGGCGAGGGTGGGTTCAGAAAGACTTCGCCCTCGGGAAAGGCTTTCTGAAAGCCGCGAAACGTCATCCGGTAGGTCGGCCAAGGCGTCATTTGCGCTTCGGGCCGCAGGGGGCAGGCAAGGCCATCGGCCTCTGGGTCCCGGTCGGCTTCGCGGAACCCATAGATGTGTTGGATTGGCTCACCGGTTTCATTGTCGCGCAGGATCAGGTTGTTGCCGTGCTGTGCCAGAACTTCCAGATCAAGACGCTTGCCCTCGATCCGGGGGGCATAGCCCTGTCCAAGATTTGCCATCGCGCAATAGGTCATCACGATGTCCTCTCCGCCCAACCCGTTCACATCGCCGGCCAGATGAGGCCTCATGATCTGTGCATCGGGATGCGCGCGGGCGTGTCCCTTGTTTTCAATTACGATAACGGGCGCTGACGGGCCGACGTATTTCCGGGCTTCTGAAATCGGGAAAAAGGCGGCATCGTTCAGTTGGTTTCTAAGTCCCAAGTGGACCCAGACATAGGGAAATCCATAAAGGAAGATCACAAGCAAAGCTGAAATGATCCATAGCCAGAATAGCCCGCTGCCAAAAATGAAATGCACCAGCGTAGCGACCACGAAGCTTCCCAGCCCAACGGCGATCAGTGTGTATTCATGCCGGATAAAGCGCACCATGTTTTCGCGCTTTACCTTCAGCAGCATCTGCGAAACGTCCCCAAGATCGCGAAAGTACAGAAATCCGATGCCAAGCGAGATGACCAAGCCAAAAGCGAAAATTAGATTTGCAGCCATTTGTGTTCCTTGATGTCTATAATGCTTGGGCCTTTGGCAGGGTTGCGGCAAAGGGGGTTCTGATTACTGCATGGACGAGCCTTGTTTTGCGAGAAATGCCTCGACCGCCCGCTGGGTTTCCGGTCGGATGTTTTCGATCCCTTCATAGGGAACACCAATCGCGGGTTGAGTGTCCGGGAATTTCTCTTTGCGGGCCATGTGCCGGCCCAGTATCCGAACGAACTCGGCCCCGCCCCACGCGCCCACTTCGGTTGAAACGGGGTATTCTTCTCGTGTGTCCCGGTAGAGGTTGAAGAAGTCCGCCAGGATCGCATTTTCCAGCGAGCCGGGGAAAACCAGCTTGAGCTGATCCTTGATAATCGCCTCAGGCGAGTGGATCGAATAGGCGATCACACTGTCGCGGCGCGCTTTCTGTTCGTCCTGAAACAGGATCGCCGCGCTTTGATCGACGCCGTCCACAAGCCGGTCACGCGGGATATGTTGTGTGGCACCGCCAAATCGTGCAAGCGTCGTATAAAGGTCCGAGACATGCACAATGCTGTTGAGCATTCCATCGGCTTCAATCATGCCGGGCCAGCGCATGAAGGCGTCGACGCGAATTCCGCCCTCGCTGGTGTCCCCTTTGCCGCCACGAAATACCATCGCAGAAAAGCCGGATTGCGGGGAATATTTGGTGAAATGTCCGTTGTCCCCCATCACGACGACAATGGTGTTTTCCAACGGCCCCAGCGCGTCGATTTCGTCAAACAAATCCCCCAGCCACTGGTCCAGCAACTGCATCTTGTCGACGAACAACCCGGCATTGGCGCTTTCGGGGCCAGTTCGCCCTGTTCTTGTGCTGTCTATCGGGATCATGGGCCAGTATTGCAGGAAAAATGGCGCTTCGCCTTCTGACAACCGCCGCAATTCGCTGAGCGTTTTGTCCTGAATTGCCTGGTTCATCTCATCGTATTTTTCAGCGCCCCAGCGCTCGCCTGGCTCCATTCGGATTTCGCGGATCGGGCCTCCGGCTTCACCTTCGATCACGGTAACCATCGCCGCGGGATCGGGGCGGAACCAGTTATCCAGCGTATAGATGGGATCGTAGTCGCCTATTCCGACCGAGACCTGTTCCCGAATGCCATCATCATTGAAGATATCCAATTGTCCCTGTTGGTGCACCGCGTGCTGGGCGTAATCAAACCCCTGATTCATGGCCCAGCTTTCCGCAATGTCGCCCATGTGCCATTTGCCGACATGCGAGGTTGCGTATCCTTCGCCCTTCAGCACCTCTGCCAACGTGACTTCGTCGCTGGGTAAACCGAAACCCGAAATATCGACCGAGGTGTTTCCCATCCCCATGCGAACCGGTAGCCGCCTGGTCATCTGTGCCACGCGGGTTGGCGTGCACGAGGGTTCTGTGTACATGCGAACCATCCGCATCGCCTGATCCGAAAAGTCGTTTATGTTGGGGGTTGAATATCCTCTGACAGCATTCAGTTCAGGAATGCCCATGTCGCCAAAGCCGACATCGTCAATCAGAACATTGATGATATTCGGAGGCTTGCCCCCGTTTTCCGCCCGAAAAGTGGCAAGCGCCGCGTCCACGGCAGCATCATCCTGAGCCCATTGCTGGGCGTATTGAGCCTGTAGGACGTAGAACTCTGCATCGTGCTGGATCGGCGCATCTTGTGCGAAGGTCTGCGAACAAATAAGGCTCGCCGACAACGCGACCAAGCAATGCAGTTTCATAGAAATCCTCCCAATTGTGCGTGCTAAAGTCCTGTTTTGTCGCTAAAGCGCTGATCACATAGAAACATTACTATGTAATTCTGACAAGCCTTGCGCCCTGCGAGGCACCAAGATTGCCGTTTCTATGGCCTTGGAACGTAATGAATCGACGACCTGATTAAGCCCACAGAAGATTCTCAAACTTTTGGCTCAAATGGGTCGCTTGGCGGGAATTTTCACCCGTTAAAGTCTCTAATCAGTAAACAGTGTGCCGATGTGCTTTGTCACTGTTCTGAGTATTGATCGAAAAACCTCTCAAGTCGCAAAAAATGCGTCGATAATTTTCCAAGCGAGGCTGTGAATGATAATTGTATGACACGTTGAGTAACGAGTTAAATGTTGAATGACCAAATTTGTGGGAGCCGTTTCCGCCAGTTAGGGAGATGGCTCCCTAAATTTTTGAATAAGCAGATTTTTGGATGAAAATTCCGGTAAAGGCTGTTGCTGTGTTCCCATCTTCACAGGCTTTGCACTGATAATACCCTTTTAAGGGTGATCTCGACCCATTATGTGCGGCGCCATTTTATACGCCAATACGGGACATGGTTTGGTCTTGTGTGCCCTTGTTCACAGAACATGTTCCGGGTCTGAGTTAACCTTAGGTAAGCTTAGGAGGCAGTCATGTCCCACCCGACCAAAAACGAACCCTTTGTTGACCCCTCGAATTCAAACGGAATCGTGTATCCCATCCTTCGACTTCTGCGTCTGTGTTCCAAGATGCAGCGTCAGGTGAACCAATATCACTGAACCAATAAGACGCTGAGTGTGCGGAAGGTCCGGCCCACTTGTGCGGCTTACCGCTGGTATTGGCTGGTGCCCAAGCGAGCCACCAGTAGAAACACAAAACAAGCGCCGAAAAAATGAACAGCGCAGGTTTGTCGGCGCTACGGCCAAGGTCTACAAAAATCTTGGCCGCCAAAGCCATGAGAACCGGGGAATGAGGAAGGAGATACTGCGTGCTGCTTCCAAAGCCGCCGTCCCAAGACCGGAACCAGACGTTAAGGGACTAAAGCAAGGCTACGACCCAGATAAGGGTCCACACTTGTCTGTTCTTCTTTCGCTAGCTCACGAAGGGTACGATCGCCGTCACCGTTCCGGGTATTTCAACAATGGGCGATCCTGCGGATTAATATCCCCGGATTTGGTGGCAAAGTCCCCGGTAATAGCTGAATTATAACAGCGTTAATATTGGGTTAAATTAGAGGGGAATAGGTTGTCCAAAGTAGTTAGTAACGAGTTGAACATGGTTAAATATATCTCAAAGGAGCTGTTCCCAGCAGCGCGGAAGTCCAAGACAGCGGATTCGGGCCTGCGCGGGAATGGCTCCTCAAGGTTCATTAGGGATGCGATGGAGTTGATAGCTCCTATTTCCGTATGCGCGTTGCTGTTGGCCTATTTCCTGCACAACGCATCCGCCGAAAGCTACGCCGCGCTTCTGATGTAAGCGAGGCAGGCTCACCCCAACATAGGGTGAGAGGCTCCGAATGGACCGAGCCGTTCAAAAGACATCTTAACATCATGCGCGCGCCCTTGTTTTTGCCGTTCAGCGCAGTTCCCAGCCCTTCAACACTATCATCTACCGCTTAGCGATAGGCGACCTTCTGGGTTCGCGACCTATTTATAGTCAATTGGCATCAGGACGTTGCGCTTGGCGCGGGGGTGGTGTTGTGTCGTGTGGAATGCTGAAAAGGACGCGCGCCATGACCAAAGAGTTTCGCCAGCATGTTTTTGTTCCGCCTGCAGGTGCAGCGGATATTTTGCTGGTCCGACACGGTGAATCCGAGCCGGCGATACCGGGCAAACCCTTCCCGCTGAAAGACGGGCATGGCGATCCGGCCTTGCATCCGAATGGCGAAAGTCAGGCCGAGGCCGTTGCAGCGCGGCTGAAGTCGGTTCCCTTTTCTGCCGTCTACGTCACTACATTGCGACGCACCCGCCAAACAGCGGCACCGCTGCTGGAGCATCTGGCCTTGGAGCCGATCGAAGAACGCGATCTGCGCGAAGTTTTTCTGGGCGACTGGGATGGCGGAGAGTACCGCATTCGCGCGGCCGAGCGGCATCCGGCTTTTCAACGCGCTGAGGCCAGCCATGAATGGGGTGAGATTCCGGGGGCGGAAACCACAGCTCAGTTCACCGGGCGTGTTCGCGCCGGGTTGTTGCGGATCGCAGCGGCGCATCCCGATCAGCGCGTGGCCGCGTTTGTCCATGGCGGGGTGATCGCCGCCGCCATGTCGATTGCCACAGGCGTGCCTGCCATGACTTTTCTGGGCGCGGCCAATGGCTCTTTCACCCGGTTGGTGATCCATGGCGATAAGATGGTGGTGCGCGGGTACAATGACACGGCGCATCTGGAATAGCGCCCGCAGGAAAGGCTGCGCCGTGCTTTAGCTCATTGTCAGAACAACTTTCCCCATCGCTTTTCTATCATCCATCAGCTTGAGGGCCTCGGCAGCCTGTTCCAGGGGAAAGCTGGCTGAGATCTGGGGTTTGATCTTGCCCTCCGTGTACAGTGTGAACAGGTCCTTCATATTCGCGGCATGTGCCGCAGGATCGCGCATCACTGACGCACCCCAGAACACACCAACAATCTGGCAGCTTTTCAGCAGCGCAAGATTGGCCGGTATCTTTGGAATGCCCGCAGGGAAGCCAACAACCAGAAACCGCCCGTCCCAGGCCATGGCGCGGATGACCGGCTCGGCATATCCGCCGCCGACTGCGTCATAGGCCACGTTAACCCCATTCGGCCCGGCCAGCGCCTTGACCTGCGCCGACAGTTCTTTTTGTGCGTCGCGGCTGTCCATTTCACGTGCATAGATGAGCGTTTCATCTGCGCCAATCCGGCGGCAGAAATCGGCCTTTTCCTCGGACGAGACGGCCGCAATCACGCGCGCACCCATGGCCTTGCCCAGCTCGATCGCCGCAGCCCCTACGCCACCAGCAGCGCCAAGGATCAACAGGGTATCCCCATTAGCCAGATAGCCGCGGTCCTTCAGCGCGTGATAGGACGTGCCGTAGGTGAAAACAAAGCAGGCTGCATCTTCATAGGGCATGGCATCGGGGATTTTCACCGCGCGCCACGCGTCAATCGCGACATGGGTGGCAAATCCGCCATATGAGGTCAGCGCGAGTATCCGATCGCCCACCGCCAGATCGCTTACGCCTTCACCCAAGGCAACAACTTCGCCCGCGATTTCGCCGCCGGGGGCAAACGGGCGGGGTGGCTTAATCTGATAAAGATCCCGAATCATCAAAGTGTCAGGGAAATTCAGCCCTGCCGCGTGGACACGTATCACAACCTGTCCCTTGCCTGGCGTCGGGTCTGGCAGTTCAGTCAGTTCCAGTGTTTCGGGGCCGCCCGTGGCGGTGCTTAGCATGGCTTTCATGGGGTCCTCCTCGCGACACCTGAGCGCTCTTGGCAAGCATCATCGGGCGTAGAGAGGGGTTGTCAACACGAAATTGAAATGCAATTCTGCACAGCGGAACGGCGTCGCAGAGCTTGGGTTCTGTGAGGCGTGGGAGGACGCGATGCACAATATTACCGAGCCGAATCTTTTCCGGGCCGCTTTGCGTGCGTGGCTAGAGGAAAACTGCCCGGCCGAGATGCGCGATCGTAGTTCAAGCGAAGCAACAATCTGTTGGGGCGGCAAGCGCTGGGAGTTTGAATCGCAGGCGCAGAAAGACTGGCTAGAGCGGTGTGCGGCACAGGGGCTGACAGTTCCCACATGGCCGCGCGCCTATGGCGGGGCCGGTCTGGATCGGGCGCGGGAAAAGGTGTTCCACGAAGAAATGCGCCGTATCAGGGCGCGTTCCCCGCTTGAAAGCTTTGGTATCTGGATGCTGGGGCCTGCGCTGCTGCAATTTGGAACCGAAGAGCAGAAATTGCACTATCTGCCGCCAATCGCGCGCGGCGAAATACGCTGGTGTCAGGGTTATTCAGAACCCGGCGCGGGGTCTGATCTGGCGTCCTTGCAGACCAAGTGCGAGGACAAGGGGGATCACTGGCTGGTCAATGGCCAGAAAGTCTGGACGTCATATGCCGACAAGGCGGATTGGATTTTCGTGTTGGTGCGCACCGACCGCGACGCGCCCAAGCACAAGGGGATTTCCTTCATTTTGGTCGATATGGAAACGCCCGGCATTTCGACCAGCCCCATTCGCCTGATCTCGGGTGAGTCGCCTTTTTGCGAGACCTTCTTTGATGATGTCAAAGTGCCCAAGGAACAGGTGGTGCATGAGGTCAACAAAGGGTGGGACGTGGCGAAATACCTGCTGACCCATGAACGCGAGATGATCTCGGGCGGGGCCGGTGGGTTGATGGGGTCGGGCCGGTCTCTTGGTGCGGTGCTGACCGACGAAAGTGACGGCGCCCTCAGCGCCAGTCTGCGCGCCGAGGCTATGCAGACCGAGATTGATGCGTTGGCCATTGGGCTGACGCTGGAACGCTACAAGGATCAGGCCGAAGCAGGTCACGGCGCAGGTGATGCCTCGGCGATGTTGAAATACATGGGCACCGAGCTGAACAAGCGCGTGTTTGAGGTGTTGATGGACTCGGGGGGGTCGGACGCACTGGAGTGGGATGGGTCTATGGGCACGCGCCCGTCCGATTGGCTGCGCACCAAGGCGAATTCCATCGAAGGTGGCACGTCCGAGGTGATGCTGGGCATTGTAGCCAAGCGAGTCTTGGGATTGCCGTCGTGACTTTGGGCGCAAGCGGTTGCTGATCATGGGCAGAAAGGGTCACGCATGACCAAATTGGTGAAAACCGAAGAAGAGTTGATGCTGGCTGATGCTGCGCGCGGTTTTTTGGATCAGGCCGCCCCGGTTGGTAAGCTGCGCGCCATGCGGGATGCGGGCGAAGCGCATGATCCCGCGCTTTGGGCTGAGATGGCGCAGATGGGTTGGGCCGGTATTCTGGTTCCCGAGGCGCAAGGCGGGTCGGATATGGGCCATGCCGCCGCCGGGGTTCTGGCCGGTGAAATGGGCAAAACACTTGCTGTGACGCCATTTATCTCGACAGCGGTAATGGCGGCAACTGCGTTGCGGCAGGTGGCGGATGATAGGGCTTATGCCGCGCTGCAGGCGATCGCGGCGGGTGAACGAACCTATGCGCTGGCCATCGACGAAGGCCGTAAACACGCACCGGATAAGACGACATTGGCCGCCACCAAGGACGGCAACGGTTTCCGTCTGAACGGCGACAAGAGCTTTGTGGTGGACGGCGGCTTTGCCGACCGATTGCTTGTTCTGGCCCAAACGGACGAAGGTTTGACCCTGTTTGATATCCCCGCCGACCGTGACGGCGTGGAACGGTCAGTTTCGGATATGATCGACGCGCGCTCGTCGGCGCGGATTAGGTTTGTGGATGTCGAGGCCACGGGCGAGGATGTTCTGGGCACGGTTGGCGATGCCATGGAAATCTTGCGGCCGACGCTGGAGGCTGGTCAGGCCGCCTTGGCGGCCGAGGCCGCAGGTTTGGCCGTCGGGGCCTTTGGCATGACGGTTGAATATCTGAAAGAGCGTAAGCAATTCGGCGTTCCAATCGGCGCGTTTCAGGCCCTGCAACACCGCGCGGCGCATCTTTGGTGCGAGACCGAAGTGACCAGTTCCGCCATTCTGCACGCCGGGCGGATGCTGGATGAAAATCCCAAGGACGCCACCCTTGCCGTGTCGTTGGCCAAGGCCCGAGCGACCAAGACCGCAAAGCTGGCGGTGATGGAGGGGGTCCAGATGCATGGCGGCATCGGCATGACCGATGCGTTTGACATGGGGTTCTACATGAAACGGGCGCGGGTCTCGGCGGAATGGCTTGGGGATTATAGTTATCACGCCGAAATCGTGGCCGGATTGCGGGGGTTCTAATCGCACCGGGGCCCGTTCGCCCCTTTGGTTAAATGTGAAATTTTCGAAACAGACAGCATAATCCGTCGAAAGGACAAACGAAATGCGCGACGCAGTGATCGTCTCAACAGCACGTACCCCGATTGGCAAAGCCTATCGCGGCGCTTTCAATGCTACCACCCCGCAAGCTCTGATGAGCCATGCCATTGAACACGCGGTGCAACGCTCTGGCGTTGATCCGGCCGAGATCGAGGACTGCGTCGTGGGTGCCGCCCTGCAACAGGGCTATCAGGCGGGCAACATTGGCCGCCAAGCCGCTATCAGGGCCGGTTTGCCGGTAACAGTGGGCGGTATGACGCTAGACCGTCAGTGCGCCTCGGGGATGATGGCCATTGCCACGGCAGCCAAGCAAGTGGTGCACGATGGCATGGATGTAGTGATCGGCGGCGGCGTTGAGAGTATTTCGACGGTGCAGACGCCTGAGATGCGCGTGGGGCGCGACCCGTGGATCGTTGAACACAAGCCTGAGCTTTACATGACCATGCTTGAAACCGCCGAAACCGTTGGCGAACGCTATGGTCTGAGCCGTGAATATCAGGATGAATACGCCGCGCAGTCTCAGGCTCGCACCCATGCCGCGCAGCAGGCAGGCAGGTTTGACGCCGAGATCGTTCCGATGACTACAGTGATGAAAATGCAGAACCGCGAAACCGGCGAGATATCAGAACATGAGGTGACGCTGGACAAGGATGAGGGCAATCGCCCCTCGACCACGGTCGAGTCTCTGGCCGGTCTGCAGCCGGTGTTCAAGGATGGCATCCACATCAAGGAAGGCAAGTGCATCACGGCGGGCAATGCCTCGCAGTTGTCGGATGGGGCATCGGCCTCGGTGATCATGGAGGCCAAGGTTGCAGAACAAAAAGGACTGGAACCTCTGGGCCGCTACGTCGGTGTGATGGCTGCTGGGTGTGAGCCGGATGAGATGGGCATCGGTCCCGTCTTTGCCGTACCCAAGCTGCTAAAGGCGCATGGCTTGACCATGGACGACATCGACCTGTGGGAATTCAACGAGGCCTTCGCAGTGCAGGTTCTGTATTCCCGCGACCGTCTGGGCATTCCCAACGAGATTATGAACGTCGATGGTGGCGCGATTTCTGTCGGCCACCCGTATGGCATGTCCGGCGCGCGGATGGTGGGTCATGCCCTGATCGAAGGCAAGCGGCGCGGCGCCAAATATGTGGTCTGCACCATGTGCATCGGTGGTGGCATGGGCGGCGCTGGCCTGTTCGAGGTTCTATAAATGACCGCTTGGAACCGCGACGATTCACATCTGCCGAAGGTTCTGCGGGGTCTGCGCATTCCGATGATCGGCTCACCGCTGTTCATCATCTCGAACCCTGACCTGGTGATTGAGCAATGTAAGGCAGGCATCATCGGCTCTTTCCCTGCGCTCAACGCGCGAGAGGCCGAAGGCGAGCCGCCCCTGCTGGACGCCTGGTTGACCCGCATCAAAGAAGAGTTGGACAGGCATAATCAGGAAAACCCCGACAACCCGGCCGCGCCTTATGCGGTGAACCAGATTGTGCACCGGTCAAACGGACGGTTGCAGCGGGACATCGACATCTGCGTGAAGCACGAGGTCCCGGTCTGGATCACCTCTTTGGGCGCACGGGTCGAAGTGAACGAGGCCGCGCATTCCTATGGTGGCGTCGTGTTTCACGACATCATCAACAACAAGTTCGCAAAAAAAGCGATCGAGAAAGGGGCCGATGGTCTGGTGGCCGTAGCCGCCGGAGCAGGGGGGCACGCCGGATCGCTGTCGCCTTTCGCCCTGATCCGTGAAATTCGCGAATGGTTCGATGGGCCGCTGGCGCTGTCTGGGGCGATTGCCTCGGGCAACTCGCTGCTGGGGGCTTTGGCGATGGGGGCTGATTTCGGCTATGTTGGGTCACCCTTTATTGCCACGGATGAGGCCAATGCCGATCCCGGCTACAAACAAATGATCGTGGACAGCGCCGGGGATGACATCGTCTATTCTTCGCTGTTCACCGGCGTCTGGGGCAATTACCTGCGTGGGTCGATTGTGAATGCAGGAATGGACCCTGAAAACCTGCCCACGGCGGACCCGACCTCGATGAATTTTTCGACTGACCGCGAAAAGCCCAAAGCGTGGAAAACGATCTGGGGTTCTGGCCAAGGCATTGGTGCGGTCAAAAGCATCGAGCCTGCCCGGGCGCTGGTTGACCGAATTGCAGATGAGTATCTGGCTGCTGGCGCCAGTCTTGCGCGGCAGTTTCCGGGCTGAATATGGCAGAGCTTCTTCTTGTCCGCCACGCACAGGCCTCGTTCGGGGCGGACAATTACGACAAACTCTCGGATCTGGGGCACCGGCAGTCTGCTCAATTGGGCGACTGGTTGCGGGGCACGGGTTGGGTTCCGGACCGTCTGATCACTGGTACATTGACGCGCCAAGCCGAAACGCTGGCCTCGATGGGGTTTAGTGCGGCGCCCGAGCGGCATGCGGGTTTGAACGAGTATGATTTCAAGGACCTGCTAAACGCACGTTTCGGCGGCGACGTACCCCAGAGGGTACAGAGGGATCGCAAAACCCATTTCCGTGCGCTAAGGGAAACCATCCTGCACTGGCAGGAAGGTGGCCTGCCCGACGCGTCGGAAAGCTGGGCCGAGTTTTCGGCGCGCGTCGCCGCTGCCTTGCGTTTTGTCACACAAACCGAGGCCCGGCGGGTTCTTGTGGTTTCGTCCGGTGGACCCATTGGCCAGATCACGTCGTCTGTCTTGAATGCGCCCAATCCGCAAATGATGGAATTGAACCTGCAACTTCGCAACACCTCTCAGTCTCGGTTCCTGTTCTCATCGCGGGGTATCGGGTTGACCGAATTTAACGCAATCCCTCACCTGCACCCTGTAGCGCAGGCCGAGATGATCACTCATAGCTGAGGAATTACGATGTCCCAATCGACCCAGACCCTAGATGCAAAGGCCGTGGCTGACTATCTGTCTGACAGGATTGAAGGCTTCGAGGGACCGGTCGAGTTCACGAAGTTTGAGGTCGGTCAATCCAATCCAACCTTCTTGCTAAGCACGCCTTCGCATAAATATGTACTGCGTCGCAAGCCGCCGGGCCAGTTGTTGAAATCGGCTCATGCGGTTGACCGAGAATACCGGGTGCAAAAGGCGTTGGCCGAGACGGACGTGCCCGTGTCAAAGATGCATCTTCTTTGCGAAGATGAAAGCGTCATCGGCTCGATGTTCTATGTAATGGACTTCATGGACGGGCGGCACTTCAACTTTCCCGAATTGCCCGATGTACCCCGGCACGAGCGGGGCGGTATTCAGAAGGCGATGAACAAAACACTGGCAGACTTGCACAGCGTCGATATCGGCAAGGTGGGCCTGTCGGATTACGGGCCGCCGGGGAATTATTTTGAACGTCAGATCGGCCGCTGGTCAAAGCAGTACCGCGCTTCGGAAACCGAGACCATCGCGGCGATGGACCGGCTGATGGCGCATCTGGTGGATGAGGCCCCCGAGGATGACGGACAACGGACGCTGGTGCATGGTGATTACCGAATCGACAATATGCTTTTCTGCAAGAGCAGCCCGGATGTGCTTGCTGTTTTGGATTGGGAATTATCCACCATTGGCCATCCCTATGCAGATTTGGCCGCCGTGATCATGCAATGGCAGATGCCGCCGGGTGGTATGGGCCGCGGACTGGCAGGCGTGGACCGTGCCGCCGAAGGTTTGATGACCGACGAAGAATTTGTCGCCGCCTATTGCACCTACCGGGGGTTGGATGGAATTGACCATTTCGGCTACTACCTGGCTTTTTGCTTCTTTCGTATGGCCGCAATTATTCAGGGCGTTTATAAACGAGCTTTGGACGGCAATGCATCCAACCCCGAGCGTGCGCGACAGTCCGGGCAGTTCGTTCCGATCTTTGCCGAACATGGGCTGCGTGCGTTGGATAGTGGTTGGAATTAAGGGGTAAACGATGGTCGAAGGCACCAGTGAGGAACTGAAAGACCGTAACTTCATCACCGCTTTGGCGCGGGGGCTGGATGTTCTACGGTGCTTTCGCGAAGGGGATACCGCACTTAGCAACACCGATCTGTCCAAACGAACCGGACTGCCGAAGGCAACCGTTTCGCGCCTGACCCACACATTGTGCAAGCTGGATTATCTTGAGGTCGACAATCGCACTGGCACCTATCGACTAAGCGCGGGCGTTATGCTTTTGGGGTTTGGCGTATTGGCAAGTCTGGACATTGCCGAACGCGCACGGCGCGAAATGCTGAAGTTGCGCAATGGTCCCAACTCGTATGTTGTTGTGGCTTTGGGCGAACGGCATGGAATGAATGCAGTTTATCTGGCGACCGAAACCTCGCGTGAACAGGTTTCCTTGGTGGCCCGTGTTGGGACGGGTCTGCCTTTGTTCCGCTCGGCCATGGGGCGGGCGATATTGACCGCGATGGACGAAGATGAACGCGCCCAGGCATTTGAGACCGCGCGGACGCAGGACAGCGATACCGAAGAGTTTCGGCAAAGCAGCTTCAACACAGCACAGGAAGAGATGGACCGGCTGGGTTTTTGTACCGGCTATGGAGATTGGCGACCGGACGTAAACGGAATCTCGGTTGCCTTCAGATCGGTCATCGACAACCGGGTGTTTGGTCTGAACGTAGGAGGTCCGTCTTTTCACCTAACCCCCAAAGAGCTGGAAACAGTCTATGGCCCGATGCTGGTTGAGGCCGGGAAAAATCTTAGTCTGGCCTAGGGACCGAAGTTGCCCGGGGTCTGTACTTCGATTGGACCGGCTCTGCGGCAAGTCTTGGAAATTTCTTTAGTCCGGTTTGTTCGTTTTTTTTAGCTATTGAACAAAAATTTTGCACCGGTGATCAGAACGCTGCTCAAGATTTGGGTGGCGCCTTTGGGTCTCTTAACTAATTGATTGTAGGCTATAAAAATAAAAGGAACTGTTGACTCTTTTCGGGGGTGTGTCACTGTGAGCCTGTGTTTTCCGGCACTGCGGAGGAGGCGTGTGTCGGACAATAACAGGGAGGAACAATGATATGAAAAATACAACAATGCGCGGCTTGAGTGCTGCGCTGGCAGTGGCGATTAGTGCAACTGCCGTATATGCCGAGAATATCAAGATTGCCTTTATCGACCCATTGTCTGGCCCTTTTGCGGCGACGGGCAATCAGGGTCTTGCGACGTTTAAGTTTGCCGCCGATGAACTGGTCAACAAAGAAGGCGGTGTTCTGGACGGTCAGAACTTTGAAATCGTCGCATTCGACAACAAGATCAGCCCCAAGGAATCGCTCATTCAGTTGCAGGTGGCAATCGATCAGGGCATCCGTTTCATTGCGCAGGGCAACAGTTCGGGCGTGGCCAACGCCCTGACCGACGCTATCGACAAGCACAACCGCCGCAATCCCGACAATCAGGTTATCTTTCTGAATTACGCGGCCGTTGATCCGGCCCTGACCAACGATAAATGTAATTTCTGGCATTTCCGCTTTGATGCGAATGCAGACATCAAGATGGACGCGCTGACCGATGTGATTGCAGCAGATGATGGCGTCGAAAAAGTGTATATCATCGGGCAGGATTACTCTTTTGGTAAAGCTGTGGCCGCCGCTGCGGTGAAATTCCTTGGCGAAAAGCGCCCCGATGTCGAGATCGTCGGAAACGAGTTGCATCCGATCGGCAAGGTCAAAGATTTCACCCCCTATGCCCGTAAGATCATGGCGTCAGAGGCAGATCTTGTGATCACCGGCAACTGGGGCGCAGACATGCTGAACCTCGGAAAGTCGGTGCTTGAGAACGGTTTTGAGGGGCCGATCTACACCTATTACGGCGCGGCTGACGGCATTACCGCTGCGTTCGGGGAATCCGGTGTCGGATCTCTGCGGGTGGTGGGCGAAGGCCAGATCAACCCGCCGGTCTCGGACCGTGCTGCCGCGTTTGTGACGGGCTTCAAGGAAGCCTATCCCGACACCGACCCGGCACAGCCGCGGATTGCCAACGTGGTTGAGATGCTGGCCAAAGCCATCAACGAGGCGGGCACAGCGACAGATATGGCTCAGGTTGCCTATGCTCTGGAAGGTATGGAGCATGACAGCATCTGGGGCACCAAGCTGAAAATGCGCGAGATCGACCATCAGATCATTCAGGACGTGCATATTCAGGCCCACACTGACGACGTGCAGTTCGACTATGACAACTCGGGCTTCGGGTTGAAGGCTGAGGACACGGTCACAATGGCGGCTGCCGATGCGGCAACCACCTGCAAGATGAAGCGCCCCTAACGCCTATGAGCGCTTGCAGCCTGCCGCGTGCGATGCGGCAGGCTGGTCTTGTCTGATGTTGTCAAATTCTTCGTGAAAGGGGACAGGCATGGAATTGATTGCCGTCAACCTGATCGACGGGCTGGTGACAGGGTTGCTTCTGTTCATGCTGTCCGCGGGTCTTACACTCATCTTTTCCATGATGGGTGTTCTGAACTTTGCCCATGCCAGTTTCTATATGCTGGGGGCGTATTTTGCTTTTCAAATCAGTGTCTTTCTGGGGTTCTGGATGGGGCTACTGATCGCGCCGGTCATTGTCGGTGTTCTGGGCGCGCTGGTCGAGCGTTATGGTTTGCGCCGAGTCCACCAATACGGTCATGTGCCCGAGCTAATCTTCACCTTCGGTCTGGCTTTGCTGATAGAAGAGCTGGTGCAGTTCATCTGGGGCAAAAGCGCGATGCCCTATGAAATTCCCGAGATTTTGCAATTCACCGCCTTTTCGATCGCGGGCAATGCTATCCCGGCCTACAAGATTTTCATGATCTTCACCTCGGTCGCGATCTTCCTCGTGCTGCTCTACATACTGACCAGAACGCGGGTAGGACTGATCATTCAGGCGGCCCTGAGTTACCCCAAGACAGTTGAGGCGCTGGGACACAACGTGCCGCTGGTCTTCATGGGGGTGTTCGGCGTCGGCACGGCTTTGGCCGGTGTCGCCGGTGTGATCGCGGGGCCGGTCCTATCGACCTTTCCGGGCATGGCTTTCGTGCTGGGCTCGATCGTGTTTGTCACCATCGTTATCGGCGGATTGGGCAGCCTTGGTGGTGCGCTTGTCGCGTCGCTGATCATCGGCTGGCTGACCACGTTCTCCAAGGCATATAACGTGCGTATGGAAGACATCCTGAACGGCATCGGATTTACCACGCCCGACCCGATCTGGGACAGCGCATGGCGCGATCTCTGGACGCTGACCTCGCCGCAGATCGCGGACATTCTGCCTTATATCCTGATGGTCCTGATCCTTGTGTTTCGGCCCTATGGTCTATTCGGAAAGCGGCAGGCATGACACAGACATCTCAAATCGCTGCCAGCAGACAGGCACCGGGCCTTTCGCTGGGCGTCGTCATGCCGTGGCTTCTGTCGGCTGCCGCGCTGGTGCTGTTGCCGATGGTGTTCACAGCCAATTCTGCCATTACCGTCATGAACCAGATGGCTATCACCATCATCTTTGCGCTGGCTTACAACATGTTGCTGGGGCAGGGCGGTATGCTGAGTTTCGGCCATGCGGTTTATATGGGTGTAGGCGGGTTTGCCTGTATGCACATCATGAACATGTCCGACTTTTTCGCCGCGCTGCCGCTGCCGGTTTTGCCGATCTTTGGCGGGCTTGTCGGGATGGGGCTGGCAATTGTCGTAGGCAGTTTCTCAACCCGCAGTTCGGGCACGGTTTTTGCCATGATCTCGCTTGGCGTGGGTGAGTTGATTGCCGCTTGCTCCATCATCATCGTCGTGTTTTTTGGCGGCGAAGAAGGGATCAGCGGTGACCGGACCTATGGCCTGCCTTTCTTTGGCATCGAGTTCCTGCGCCAGATCGAGGTTTACTATCTGACGGCCTTTTGGCTTATGTTGTCGGCGCTGCTGATGTTTCTATTCTCGCGCACGCCCATTGGCCGGATTGCCAATGCGGTGCGTGACAACCCCGAACGGGCCGAGTTTCTGGGCTATTCCCAGCGTTGGGTGCGGTTTCACAGCTTTGTCGCCTCGGGGTTCTTTGCCGGGGTTGCAGGGGCGCTGTTTGCGATCAACTACGAAATCCTGACGGAAGAGAACCTGAACCTTGCCACCTCGGGTGAGATCCTTCTTGTGACGTTTCTGGGCGGTGTTGGTTTCTTTTTCGGTCCGATCATCGGGGCCATCGTGTTTACGCTGCTGCGCACGGTGCTGGGGCTGGAAACCGAGCTTTGGGCCCTGTATGTCGGCCTGCTGTTTCTGGTCACCGTGATGTATTTCCCCGGCGGTTTGGCCGGGCTGTTGATGATGCATGCGCCGGCGGTCAAAATGAAACGGCTGAGGTCGCTGGCCGTGCCCTACGCCAAGGTGCTGGTCCCCGGCGTGTTTGCAATCATCGGCGCGGCCTGTCTGATCGAGATGGTGTTCCACCTGCGCCATGCCCCGCCGGGGGATCATCAGATGACCTTGTTCTGGATCAGCTTTGACAGCCACACGTTTCTGCCCTGGGCGGTTTCAACCGTGTTGCTGATCGGCGGCGGTTGGCTGGCCAAACGGTTCGCGCCTGACATGGCCAATAGCTATCACGCGGCAACCAGCCTGGATGGAGGTGGCGCATGACGTCTGCTCTTGAAATCACCAATCTGAGGAAAAGCTTTGGTCAGACCGAGATCATCCGGGGCGTTGACCTAAGCGTGCGCAAGGGCGAACGCCATGCGGTGATCGGGCCGAACGGGGCTGGAAAATCCACCTTGTACAACCTGATCACCGGGCGCTTTGCCCAGACCGCGGGCACTGTGCAATTGCATGGGCAGGATCTGCGGGGCAAGGCTCCGTTCCAGATCAACCGCCTTGGGCTCAGCCGGTCGTTCCAGATCACCAACATCTTTCCCAATATGTCGGTGTTCGAGAATATCCGCTGCGCATTGCTTTGGACGCGCGGGTACAAGTATTCTTTCTGGACGCTTGTGTCGCGCAAACAGGATCTGACCGACGCGGCCGATGAAATCCTTGCACAGATCAACCTGACCACCCGCCGGGATTTGCCAGCAGGGGTTCTGTCTTATGCCGAGCAGCGCGCGCTTGAGATTGGGATCACCATCGCGGGCGGGGCGGATGTCATCATGCTGGACGAACCCACCGCAGGCATGAGCCATTCGGAAACCGACTATATCGTCGAACTGATCCGTCAGGTGACCGAAAACAAGACGCTGATGATGGTGGAACATGACATGGGTGTGGTCTTTGGTCTGGCCGACCGTATCTCGGTTCTGGTTTACGGTGAGATCATCGCCACCGGCACCCCTGAAGAGGTGCGCGGCAATCCCCGAGTTCAAGAAGCCTATCTGGGCACCGCGATGGAGGATCACTGATGCTCGAAGTCAGGGATATGCACGCCTACTATGGCAAAAGCCACATCCTTCAGGGTGTGAATCTGAACATCGCCGAGGGTGAGATCGTGGCCCTGCTGGGGCGCAACGGGGTCGGGCGGTCCACGACCTGCAAGGCGGTGATGGGCGATGTCGAACCACATGGTTCTGTCCGGTTCAAAGGGCAGGAGATCGCCGGTAAAAAAGCCTACGAGATCGCCAATCTGGGCATCGGTTATGTGCCTGAAAACCGGGATATCTTTCCCGGTCTTACCACGCGGCAAAACCTGATCCTTGGGCTGAAACCTGGCCAGAAAGACGGCGATGGCCGCTGGTCGATGCAGAATATGTTCGACATGTTCGAAAACCTCGATAACCGCGCCGACGTTGAGGCCAGCGTTTTGTCCGGCGGAGAGCAGCAGATGCTAACCATGTGCCGGACCCTGATGGGCGATCCCGATCTGGTGATGATCGACGAACCCACCGAGGGGCTGTCGCCGCAGATGGTCAAACGCGTGGCCGAACTGTTGCAGGAAATCGCCGGGCGCGGCATCTCGACCCTGTTGGTGGAACAGAAGCTGGACATCGCTTTGGACATTGCCAACCGGGTCTATGTTATGGGGCATGGCCACGTGGTGTTCGAAGGGACGCCGCAAGAGTTGAAGCAGCGCGACGATATCCGCAAGGAATGGCTGGAGGTCTGAGCGCGCCACGTCGCAAGGCAGCAAAAGGGGGCGTTTGTAGCCCTCTTTTTGTGCGTTGGTTACGGGGCGGAGGTCCTATGCCGGTTGGATGATCGGGATGATGATCCCGTTGAAGGGGGGAAGATGACCGAATTTTTGCAAAGTCGCGATTTGGGTGACGGCGTGATGGCGTTGACGTTGGCGCGGGGGCCGGTGAACGCTCTGGACCCTGATTTTCCGTACGGCTTTGTCGACGCGCTAAACAATTTTTCAGCGCGCGACGATGTGCGCGGGGTGGTTCTGGAAAGCGCCTGCAAGGTTTTTCCGCCGGTCTGGACCTAAAGGACGCCATGGATTTGGATCGCGAGGCGCAAAACGGTCTGGTGGATGCGTTAAATCATGCATTCCTCACCCAGTTCTGTTTTCCGAAACCGCTTGTTGCGGCCGTGAACGGGGCGGCCATCGCCGGTGGGTTTTTCTTTGTACTTGCAGCAGATTGGCGTGTGGCTGGTCCGAAGGCCAGTTTCGGTCTGGCCGAAATCCGCGTGGGCGTTGACCTGCCCATTGGCCCGCTTGAGATCGCGCGCGCAACGCTTGAACCCAACACGCTGCGGCGGTTCCTTCTGACCGGCCAGCCGATCCACGCAGAAGATGCTGCGGCGCAAGGTGTGGTGGATGAGTTGGTCGAGGTTGAAACCCTGTTGGGTGCCGCGCAAAGCAAAGCGCAAGAGCTGGCCAGCTTGCCCGCCTTGACTTATGGCCGGGTCAAGCGGCAGCTTCGCGCCCCGGCAATTGAAGTGATCGAGGCTGAAATGAAACGGTTGGCGGGTGACACGGACCGGTCTTGGTTCAACGAAGAAACCCGCGACGCTATGCAAAGGATGCTGGCATGAGCGAAGGGTTCGACTTGGCGCGGCTGGAGCGTATCCGGCCCTGGATGCAAAGCTATGTTGAGGCGCGCAAATACCCCGGGGCCTCGGTCCTGGTCAAGCGTAACGGGACCGAGGTGTTCTATGCCGATAGCGGTCTGCGCAACATCGAAGAGGACCTGCCCTTCACCCGCGATACCATTGCGCGCATCTATTCCATGACCAAACCGGTGACGTCTGTGGCGCTGATGACACTGGTGGAACGGGGCCTGATCCATTTGGGCGCGCCAGTGTCCGAGTTCATTCCGGGTTTTGCCCGGATGCAGGCGCTGATCCCGGGTGCCACTCGCTTGGATCAGACGGAACCGGCTGCTACGCCGACCTTGCAGCAACTGCTGACGCATACCAGTGGTCTCAGCTATTCCTTCAACCCCGGTCTGGTGGCCGAGGCGATGGCGGATCAAAGGCTGGATTTCACTCCCAAACGCGGCACTTTGGCCGAGGTGGCTGACAAGGTCGCGGCACTACCACTGGCGTTTCAGCCCGGCGCTCGCTGGATGTACTCGGTCGGCATCGACATTGCAGGTCGGGTGGTCGAAGTTGTTTCGGGCAAGACACTGGACCAGTTCTTTGATGAAGAGATTTTCCAGCCACTTGGCATGACGGAAACCGCATTCAATGTGCCTGTGGATGCGGGTGACCGGTTTGCCAATCTCTATACGCCGCTCGATGATCCGATGGCGCTGAATACGGCTAAAGACGGAGGGGATACTTTGCGTTTGGCCGATGATCGCAAGACCTCGCCCTATCACACCACCAAGCAACGCTCGGGTGGCGGCGGGCTGGTTGGCACCATCGACGACTATATGAATTTTACCGAGATGCTGCGGCGTGGCGGTGATGCAGGCGATCATCGTATTCTGTCGCCCAAGACGCTGGTCTTCATGATGTCGAACCATCTGAAGGGCGATATTGCCGACATGGGCATCCCCAGTTTTGCTGAACAGCCAATGGCCGGCACCGGTTTTGGCATCGGCGGGTCTGTGACGCTGAACCCCGGTCGGGTGGGCGTGCCCGGCAGTGTCGGGGATTTTGCCTGGGGTGGCATGGCCTCGACCGCGTTCTGGGTCGACCCGGTGCATCAGATGAGCGTTGTGTTCTTCACTCAACTTTCGCCCAGTTCATCCTATCCATCGCGTGCGCAATTGCGCGCCCTGATCCACGGAGCTTTGATCGCATGACTGGGCAAAACACTGGCCGTCCGATCCTTTGGCAACCAACGCTGGAACAGGCGCAGGCTACCCCCATGGCCGGGTTCATTCGCTGGCTTGGGGCCGAACGGGGTTTGGAATTTGCCGATTACCCCGCGCTCTGGAATTGGAGTGTCACGGATCTTGAAGGGTTCTGGTCTGCCGTTTGGGAATTCTTCGATCTTCGTGCCAGTGTGGAACCCACGATTTTCTTGGCCGAACGGAAGATGCCCGGCGCGGTCTGGTGCCCCGGCACGATGCTGAATTACAGCGATCAGGTATTGCGGTGGGCAGAGGGCCAGCCCGACGCGACTGCGCTGATCATTGAATCCGAGACCTTTGGGGTGGCGTCACTGACATGGACCGAGCTTCATGATCGCGTGGCGAATCTGGCCGCGAACCTGCGACAGATGGGGGTGGGGCAGGGCGATCGCGTGGTCGCCGTCCTTCCCAACACCGAAACGGCGCTTATTGCCTGCCTTGCAGCGGCCAGTCTGGGCGCGATCTGGTCGCTTTGCGCGCCCGACATGGGGCGTGTTGCCATTCTGGACAGGTTCCGACAGATCGAACCCAAGGTGTTGATCGTGCAGGACGGCTATACCCATGCGGGGAAAGAAATTGACCGTCGGTCCCTGCTGCAAGAAATCCGCTCTGGGTTGCCTTCGGTGCAGCACACACTTTGGGTGCCCGTTGCGGGCGAGGTTCCCGATGATGCGCACGCTTTCCGCCCGCTGACACAGGGCGATGCGACGTACCAAAGCACGCCCGTCCCCTTCGATCATCCGCTGTGGATTGTCTATTCCTCGGGCACGACGGGGAATCCCAAACCCATCGTGCATGGTCATGGCGGCGTGCTGCTTGAAAGCGCAAAGCGCAGCCTGCACCAGAACCTGACGCAAACCGACAGCTATGCGTGGATGACGTCATCTGGCTGGATCATGTGGAACACACAGCTATCGGCGCTGGGCCAAGGGGCGACAGCCGCGTTGTTCGATGCTGCGCCCAATCATCCGGACATGATGGCCTTTTGGCGTTTTGCCGCCCGGAACCGGCTGACGTTTCTGGGGGCGGGGGCCGCGTTTTATGAGGCTTGCCTCAAGGCAGGCATACGTCCTGCCGATCTGGACCTGTCCGCGCTCAAGGGTCTGGGATCGACCGGATCACCGCTGAGTGCGGATGGCTATGACTGGATTTACGGCAACGTGAAGTCCGATCTGTGGCTGGCCCCGATCTCGGGCGGGACCGATATCGCCAGCGCTTTTGTCGGCGGCAACCCGATGCTGCCCGTGCGCGCAGGTGAAATGCAGTGCCGAATGCTGGGCAATGCCGTGCGCGCCTTCGACGAGGCCGGAAATGAGGTGTTCGACACTGTTGGTGAACTGGTATGCACTGAACCGCTACCTTCAATGCCCCTGTATTTCTGGGGGGATGAGGATGGATCGCGCCTGCATGACAGTTATTTCGACACTTATCCCGGCATCTGGCGGCATGGCGACTGGATCGAAATCACGCCCGAGGGCGCCTCGGTAATCTATGGCCGTTCGGACGCCACCATTAACCGCAAGGGGCTGCGGCTGGGCTCGTCCGAGATTTATCAGGCCGTTGAGGGGTTGGCGGAAGTGATGGATTCACTGGTGGTTGATCTTGAGTTTCTGGGCCGCGACAGTTTCATGCCGCTTTTCGTGGTGCTGGCCGAAGGTCTGACGTTGGACGAGTCTATGAAGGACAAGATCAATGGTGCAATCCGCAGCGCCGTTTCCGCGCGCTTTGTCCCCAACGAAATCATTCAAATCACCGAGGTGCCGCGTACCTTGTCGGGCAAGAAGTTGGAAGTTCCGGTGAAAAAGCTGCTTTTGGGTGGTGATCCTGCCCATGTGGTCAATCGGGATTCCATGTCGAACCCCGGCAGTTTCGACTTCTTTGTCGACTACACCAAATTGCGCGAGGAGGATCTGGTGCGGGGGTGATTTTGCGCACATAGGTTTTGCCCTGCGGCCAGCCCCTGCGACTTAGCGCCAAAAGGACCTTTACCATTCTGAAATGAAGAACGGGAATATTACGCAACTAAGGAGGCGTGATGAAAGTCGATAAAGCTTGGATTCCCCGCATGGCCGCGCGTGACGACTGGCTGGCGCATACCACCGAAAATATCATCGACCCCGAGCGCGAGATCGTCGATCCGCATCATCATCTGTGGGTGCGGCATGGGCACGTCTATGAGATGGCCGAGCTGCAAACCGATACCTCAAGCGGGCATAACGTGGTTGAAACGGTCTATATGGAATGCCGTTCTTACTATGATCCAGCATCGTCAAACCCGCTTGCCCCGGTAGGCGAAACCCGGCAGGTCGCGGCATTGGCCCGCGCCCATAACGGCCCGGCGCGTCTGGCTGGGATTGTCGGTTTTGCCGATCTGCGGAACCCGGATTTGGACGCCGTTCTGGATGCTCATGTCGCTGCGGGGCAGGGGTTGTTCAAGGGGATCCGCCACGCCGGAGCCCGAGATGCCGAGCCTGAACAATTTTTCCTGCCGGGTCGGGGGCCGAAAGACCTATATTCGGACCCGGATTTTCGCAGGGGCGTGGCGCTCTTGGGTGCGCGGGGGCTGACTTATGACACGTGGCAGTATCATCACCAACTGCCCGCTTTTACGGATCTGGCCCGAGCAGTGCCGGGTACCACGCTGGTTCTGGATCACCTGTCTACGCCTCTGGGCGTGGGGCGGTTTTCGGGACAACGCGACAGCATCTTTGCCCAATGGAAAGATGACATCGCAGCCCTTGCGGAATGTCCCAATGTGGTTGCCAAGCTGGGCGGCATGGCCATGCCCGATAATGGGTGGGGCTGGCATGATCGCAGCCAGCCACCGGGTTCGGATGAATTCGTCGATGTCATGGCCCCCTGGTATCACCACATGATCGCCTGTTTCGGGGCCCGGCGCTGCATGTTCGAAAGCAACTTTCCGGTCGACCGTATCTCGATCAGCTATCCGGTGTTGTGGAACGGCCTCAAGAAGATCGCCGCCGATTACAGCGAGAAAGAAAAGGCCGCGCTGTTCAGCAGCACGGCCCGCAGGGTTTATGACCTGTGACCAGCGTCCTCTATGTCGATCGCGGAGGCTAAACGGGGTGCTTTACTTCGGCGTTCCGGTCATGGCTGCGCCGTAAAACCGGTTGAGTTTGCGCATGCCCCCCAACCACCTGTCGTAGTTATCGGTCTTGTTGCGCATATAACCCAGCACCTCGGGGTGCGGCAGGATCAGGAAAGTTTCGTCTCGGATGGCCTGCAGGCAGGCTTCGGCCACGGGTTCGGCTTCTAACATACCGTCTTGCGAGGCCACTCCGTCCTCGTGTCCGCGCGTCATTTCGGACCGAACCGCCTGCGGGCAGAGTAGCGACACCCCGATGCCCTGATCGCGATAGGTGAAAGCCAGCCATTCGGCAGCTCCGACCGCGGCGTGTTTGGTAACCCCATAAGCCATCGAGCCAACCTGATTGAGCAGTCCAGCAGCCGAAGCGGTGTTCAGCAGATAACCACCCCCGCGTTCTATCATCCGTGGCACCACATGGCGCGCCGCCCAGATATGGGACATCACGTTGACCTCCCACATACCTTGCCAGATGTCGTTGTCGGTTTCAGGCCCACCGATACTGAGGATACCCGCGTTAGAGCAGAAGATACCGATCGGCCCAACCTCGGTTTCGGTTCGGTCGATCAGCGCGGAAATGTCATCCTCTTTCGAGACATCTGCTTTGATTGCGATGCCGCCGATCTGGTTTGCGGTTTCTTCCGCGCCGGGCAGGTTCAGGTCGGCGCAAATAACCGATTTGGCACCCGCCGCAGCAAAGGCCGCAGCCAAAGCTTTACCGATGCCGCTGGCGGCGCCGGTTACGACAACGATTTGTCCTTCGATTTCCATGGCTTTCCCCTTAGGTCCACATCACGGCGCCGCCATCCACGGTCAGCGCCTGACCCGTGATATAGCGGCTGGCGTCAGAGGCCATGAACGCGGCGATGCCGGTGAAATCCTCTGGCTCTCCCAGTCGGCGCAGGGGCACCTGGCGCAGGTAGGATTCGGCTATTTTTGGATTGTCCCACAGGGCGCGGGCGAACTCGGTCTTAACCACACCGGGGCATAGCGCATTGACCCGCACCCCCGCCGGACCCATTTCCATCGCCAGGTTTCGCACCAGCGCGATCAGCGCCAGTTTCGAGATGTTGTATGTGCCCAGCGTGTCAGATGGCTTGAACGCGCCGACGGACGAGGTGAACAGCATCGAACCGCCGCCCAGCCCCTCCATATCCGGGAAGACAGCATTTGCCAGCCACAGGTTCGACTGGACGTTGGCCTGCATGGTCTTTTCAAAGGCTTCATCCGTGATGTCGCGCATTGAGCCGTAGAACGGGTTCACGCCAGCGTTTCCGATCAGGACCGAGATCGGCCCCACCGTTTCGCGGGCTGCTTTGGCCAGTGCCTCAACCTCTTGCCTGTTGCCGATGTTGCAGGTCATTGGTGTTGCGGCCTTGCGACCCACGGCGTCGTTGATTTCGGCGGTGGCGGCCTCAAGCGCTTCGATCTTTCGCGCCGAGATCACCACATTGGCCCCTTGCTGTGCCAACCCTTTTGCCATTTCCAGCCCCATCCCGCGGGACGCGCCGGTCAGCAGGGCATTACGCCCGGTCAGATCAAACATGTTGTTCATCGTTTTTCCTTACGGCCCGTCGAACTGCCTTCCGCCTTTTGTTCCGGCTGATGTACCTGCCTGACGTTCGTTAGAAGCCAAATAATCCTTGACCTCTGCCCGCGCGACGACGGCGTGGTGGACTTCATCCGGGCCATCAGCAAAACGCAGGGTGCGCTGGCCGGTATACATCTCGGACAGGGGCGACCATTGCGAAATACCGGTCGCGCCGTGGATTTGCATGGCCTGATCAATGATTTGACAGACTTTTTCCGGCACCATCGCCTTGATCATCGACACCCAGATGCGCGCCTCTTTGTTGCCCATCGTGTCCATCGCCTTGGCGGCCTTGAGGACCATCAGGCGCATCGCCTCGATTTCGATCCGCATGCGTGACAGGGTTTCCATGTTCTTGCCCAGATCCAGAAGTTTTCTGCCAAACGCCTCGCGGCTGATACCGCGCGCGATCATCAGGTCCAGTGCCCTTTCCGCTTGACCGATTGAGCGCATGCAATGGTGAATTCGCCCCGGCCCAAGCCGCAATTGCGAGATTTCGAACCCGCGCCCTTCGCCCCACAAGATGTTGCTTTCGGGGACGCGCACATTGGTGAACCGGATCTGCATATGCCCATGCGGAGCGTCATCCTGACCGAAAACATGCATAGGGCCTACGATCTCGACACCCGGCGTGTCCATCGGCACTAGGATCTGGCTTTGCTGACGGAATGTCTCTGCGTCGGGCGAGGTTTTCACCATCACGATCATGATCTTGCAGCGCGGATCGCCCGCGCCCGAGATGTAATATTTCTCGCCATTGATGACCCATTCGCCGTTTTCCAGCACGGCGCGGGTGCTGATATTGCGCGCGTCAGATGAGGCCCTGTCCGGTTCCGTCATAGCAAAAGCCGACCGGATTTCACCGGCCAGCAGAGGTTTCAGCCATTTTTCCTTTTGTTCTTCGGTTCCGATCCGCTCCAGCACTTCCATGTTGCCGGTATCGGGGGCCGAGCAGTTCAGCGTTTCCGAGGCCAAGGGGTTTTTGCCCAGTTCAGCGGCGATATAGGCATAGTCGAGGTTCGACAGACCCTCGCCGGTTTCGGCATTGGGAAGGAAAAAATTCCACAGCCCCGCATCGCGTGCCTTTTGCTTGGCGGTTTCCAACAGTTCAAGCTGACCGGGGGCATAGGACCAGCGGTCGGCCCGGCCATGGCCTAGCCGGTGATATTCTTCGGTAATAGGATCGACGTTTTCAGCGATGTGCTTGATCACCTTTTCCAAAAGCGGCTTGGCCCCTTCGGACATTTCCAGATTATTCATATCTGCAACGGTTTGGACCATGTCAGGTCTCCTGTTTTGACGAGCGCGGCTCGTTTAGCGGTTGACCCAATTGGGCTTGCGTTTCTCGGCAAAGGCTTGCACGCCTTCTTTGAAATCCTCGGTCTGGGCCAGATCTTTCAGTACCTCGCGCGAATGCTCCATGCTTTCGCCAAAGCCCTCGATCTGGGCCATTCGGTTCAACACACGTTTGGTGGCCTTTACAGACGACGGTGACACGCTGCAGATGTCATCCGCCAGTGCCATCGCGCGGGTCATCAGATCGTCATGCGGGACAACTTCGTTCACGCAACCCAGTTTCAAGGCTTCGTCCGCGTCAACGGTGCGGCCGGTAATCATCATCTCTTGCGCCGCGAGGCGGCCGATATAGCGGCTCAGACGCTGCACGCCGGACGCGGCGGCGAAAAAGCCGACTTTCACTTCGGGCAAGGCGAATTTTGCGCGGTCCGAAGCCAGAATGATGTCGCAGCTCAGTGCGGTTTCAAACCCGCCGCCCATGGCAAAGCCGTTAACGGCTGCGATGACCGGCTTTTCCAGATCATAGCGCATGGCCAGCCCGGCAAACCCGGTCTCGGGGATCGGTTGCGGGCCATGTTTGGCGGTGAATTTCAGGTCGTTGCCTGCCGTGAACGCCTTATCCCCTGCGCCGGTCAGAACGGCGACCCATTGATCCTCGGCGGCGGCAAACTTGTCCCAGCAATCGGCCATTTCGTGATGCATCGGGGCATGGACGGCATTGTAAACCTCGGGGCGGTTCATGGTGACCAGCAGGACATTGCCCCGTTGTTCGGTGGTGATGAATTCGTATGACATGATGTCTCCTTCAGACGCGTGCGGTTTTCAGACCACCGGTGTCAATTTCAGTAAATTTCCCACCTTCGGCAGCCAGCTTTCGCAGCATCTCCGCAGGCGCAAAGTCAGGGTCTTCAGCCCCCAGTTTTTCCATGACCTCCAGCACTTTGGCCGCGCCGATCATGTCGCCGTAATACATCGGGCCGCCCTTGTCCGCAGGCCAGCCATAGCCGTTGATCCAGACCACATCGACATCCGACGGGCGCTGTGCCTTGTTTTCCTCAAGGATCTTCAACGCCTCATTGATCATCGGGCAGATGCAGACGTCGATTATGTCGTCCTGCGACATTTGCGAAGGCTCTGCCCCGGTAATGTCAGTGATGATTTTCGCGGTTTCTTCCGACGGAACAGGCGTGCGGTTTTCGTCGTAGTCATAGTACCCGGCCTTGGTTTTCTGGCCCCGGCGGTCCAGTTCGCACAGAGCGTCACGGATCGGATTGTCGGTTGTGGCCCCCTTTGACCAGCCGATGTCCAGCCCGGCTAGGTCCGCCATTTGAAACGGTCCCATCTTGAAGCCAAAAGCGTTCAGTGCCGCATCGACATCCCATGGCATCACGCCGCGATAGACCAGCTTCATCGCCTGATCCTGTCGTTTGAACAGCATCCGGTTGCCGACAAACCCCGGGCAGACCCCGACGACAACAGCAATCTTGTTGATCTCAAGCGCTACATCCAGACAGGTGGCCAGAACATCCTGTGCTGTGTGTTCCGCCCGGACGATTTCCAGCAGCTTCATCACATTGGCAGGCGAGAAAAAGTGCAATCCGATAACGTCTTGGGGGCGGCTGGTCACTGAGGCAATCTCGTCAATGTCCAGCGCCGAGGTGTTGGTGGCCAAAATCGCGCCCGGTTTCATGATCCGGTCCAGATCGGTGAAGATTTTGCGCTTCAGCCCCATGTCCTCGAACACGGCTTCGATCACCAAATCGCAGTCTGCCAGATCCTCCAACGAGAGGCAGCCGTCGTATCGCGCCATGCGAATGTCGACCTCGGACTGAGGGAACCGGCCCCGGTCGGCGCTGCGCTGATAGTTGCTGCGCACCACGGAAAGGCCGCGGTCCAGCGCCGCTTGTTGGGTGTCGACGATCTTTACATCATAGCCTACGGTGGCAAAATTCATGGAGATGCCCCCGCCCATTGTGCCTGCACCTATGATGCCGACGGTCTTTACCGGGCGTCTGGGGGTTGCGGTGTCGATATCCGGTACGTTCCAGGCAGCCTTACCAGCCGAGGCGTGATACGCAACGAGGGTGTCTTGGGTATTCATGCATCTGTTCCATTTAATGACTTTATACACTGAGCGCGCAACGCGCGCCGGTCGAGCTTGTCTGTGGCACCCCGCGGCAGGGGGTCTGAGTGCAACCACAAGTGTTCCGGAATTTTGAATGTGGCGATGTGTTTCGCCAGATAATCCTGAATTTCCTGCGCGGTTGCGTGATAACCGGCGCGCAACTGAACACCGGCCCCGACGACTTCGCCCAATCTTTTGTGCGGTATGGAAAACGCGCAGGCTTCGGCCACCGCAGGATGTTTGTGCAGCGCGCCTTCGACATCCAGGCAGGCGATGTTTTCGCCCCCGCGGATGATGATATTCTTTTTGCGATCCACGATAGTGACAAAGCCGTCTGCGTCGATAAACCCCAGATCGCCAGAGCGCAGCCAGCCTTCGTTCAGAACCTCGGCGGTGGCCTCGGGCTTGTTCAGATAACAGCGCATGATCGTGGGGCTTTTGATAGTGATCTCTCCGACCTCGCCCGCCGGCACGTCCCGCCCTTCATCGTCTAGGAAGCGCAGTTCCTGCACCGGCGGATACAACCGACCCGCCGATCCGGGGCGGGCGACATAGTCTTCCCCAGCTGTGCCCATGCCGAGTGCGTTAGTCTCGGTCATGCCCCATCCGGTTGCGATTTGAGCAGCCGGAAAAACCTGAGCCAGCTCCCCCACCTGCGGCGGAGGCCGCTTTGCGCCACCCGAGTTAATGAAGTCCAGCGTTTCAAGGGGCTGACCCATTCGCACAGCGGCCTCCATCAGGTCGTGGGTTTGGGTCGGAACACCCAGAAACCGGGTGATCTGTTCTTCCTGTATTAACTGAACGGCGCGGTCAGTGTCCCATTTCTCCATCACCACAAGCTTGGCGCCGGACGGGATCGAAAACAGAAAGACAGGATGAGTTGCAGTGACGTGGAATAGCGGCGTCACCACTAATGTGGCCGGGCGCAGCGGTGCAGGGTCATCTGCGGCAGGGGGGGTAACCAGCGGGGCCGCAGTCATGACCATCGACCAGGAAAACACCGCGCTCATCGCGCCGCGATGGGTCAGAACAACCCCCTTGGGGTGGCCGGTTGTCCCCGAAGAATACATGATCCCCATGTCGTCATCGGTGTCGATGTCGACCTGCGGCCAGCTATCATCTGAACTGGCGTCCAGCAGCGAGGCATAGTTGATCGGTGTCAGGTCACCGCCATCGCGCACCCCGATCACCTGAATATCCCTTTCGGCTTGCAATGGTAGCAGACGTTCGACCCTTATCCGATCGCCGAAAACGATCTTTGCGCCGCTGTCTTGCAGGGCATAGACCAACTCTTCCGTGGTCCACCAGCCATTCAAAAAGACAGTCACCGCACCGATTGACGCGATCGCTGTGAACAGAAACAGAAACTCGGGGCAATTGCGCATTGCGATGGCGACTGGCTGCCCCTTGCGCACCCCAAGTTCGGTTGTAAGTGCGTGCGCTATTCTGTTTGTTTCCGAGCAGAACTCATCATAAGTCCAGCGTTCTTCGCCAAACACCAGATAATCCGCCGCACCGTCGCCTTGATCGGCCCGGCTGAGTTGCATCAGGGCGCGGATGTGACCGGGGATGTTCTTGAATACGCGGGTCTCGACCCCGCGAATCCGGGCTTGGGACAGCTCGTAAATCGGTTCATTTGCGATCAGGTAGTGCACGGCCTGTTCAGGCGTCATAGCCGAGGTTCCGTCACTGCCGTGCGCATAGTCTTTCAGCCACGCATCAACCGCGCCTGTCAAAATCAAAGCGATATCCTCCCATGCGCGTGGCATCCCATTGGGCAGAACCACGACTCCTCCCTCAAGGATGTTAGAGCGGTTTCTTAGCTGTGCCAAGACCGCTGTACGGAACAATGTTCCGCAAAAGTGATATTTCCCGGTTTTGCGATTGTGACGCTGACTTTTTGCGCTGGGCAGTTAGTCGACCCCTTTTCACACAGCGGCGATCTGCCTGTCGAAGGGCATGACATGCATCATGCAGGTCGCAATGGGTCGATGGTAAAGGGAGCAAGTTTTGTTGACATCAAGGTAGGCTTGATGGGATGATGATCATCATGCAGATGCGGCTGAATGGCAACATTTCCAAGCAATTGCGATACGAAGAACAAGAGGCCAGACCATGAAAAATGAGTGCTATTGCGTGACGGAACACCAGGCGCCACTGCAGAAAATCGTGCAGGATCTGCCCGAGTTGGAAGGGGACGAGGTGCTGTTGAAGGTGCGTGCCTCGGGCGTGTGTCACTCTGATCTGCACTTCTGGGAAGGTGGCTATGATCTGGGCGACAACCAAGAGATGAATTTGTCCGATCGGGGCGTAAAGCTTCCCTTGACGATGGGTCATGAGATTGTCGGTGAGCTGGTCGCGTTGGGTCCCGAAGCGCAGGGTTTGGCGCTGGGCGAAAGCTATCTGGTCTATCCCTGGCTGGGGTGTGGCACCTGCGAAACCTGCGCAAAGGATCAAGAGAATTTGTGCCCCAATGCACCGCGGGCCCTTGGGATATTCACCCCCGGCGGCTATGCGCAATACGTGGTGGTGCCGCGCGCCAAATATTGTCTGACGCTTGGCGACCTGGACCCGGCAGAGGCCGCGCCTTTGGCCTGTTCCGGGGTGACCACCTATAGCGCGCTTAAGAAATTCGGGGACGATATCCGCGACACGCCGGTGGTGATCCTGGGTGCGGGTGGACTTGGGCATATGGCGCTTCGGGTGATCCGTGCTCTTGGTGGCAAGGGGGCCGTTTTCGTCGATCTTGACGAGGCAAAGCGCCACGCCGTGCTTGAGGCCGGGGCGCTTGCGGCCATTGATGGCAATGCGCCCGATGCGGACGAGCAGATCAAAGCCGCCACAGGGGGAGGGGCCCTGTTGGTCATGGACTTGGTGGGCGCCGAGGCACGATTAATCTGGGGTTGGCCGCCGCGCGTAAGGGCGTTCGGATCGTTGTGGTGGGATTGTTTGGCGGTCAGTTGAAAATCCCCACCGTCTATTTCCCAATACGCGCCATGGCGGTGATCGGTTCATATGTGGGCAATCTGAACGAACTGTCCGAACTGCTTGAGTTGGCCAAATCAGGCAAGTTGAGCTTGGCACCTGTGACGCGCCGCCCATTACAGGACGCCAACGACGCGCTGATGGATCTGAAAGACGGGAAGGTTATCGGTCGGGTCGTCCTGACCCCATGAAAGCGGTCTGAACGCGACCCGCAGTTTGTAAGCAAAGCAGGCCTTGGAGCCGGATTTCATTGATAGGTATTGGGAGGTGCCGGGCAGGTGGACGCGGATTACATCATTGTTGGGGCAGGTTCAGCGGGCTGTGTGTTGGCCAACCGGCTGACTGCTGACCCAAAAAACAAGGTCATATTGCTGGAGGCCGGGGGCAAGGATAACAGCCCCTTCATTCATGCGCCTGCGGGCTTTGTGAAAATGCTTCGAAATGAGAAGTATAACTGGTGCTATTCAACCGAACCTGATCCCGGCTTAAACGGGCGGCGGCTTTTCTGGCCGCGCGGCAAGACGCTTGGGGGGTCATCGTCGATAAACGGGTTGCTATACGTGCGCGGGCAGCCGTCCGATTATGACCGTTGGCGGCAATTGGGCAACGAAGGCTGGGGCTGGGAAGATGTCCTGCCGCTGTTCAAAGCCACCGAAGGGCGCGAGGAAGGTGCTGAGGATCAATACGACTCTGACCTGCGGGGTAGCGACGGCGAAATGACGGTCAGCACCCCTCGTTCGCGCCATCCGCTGAGTGAGAAATGGGTCGAATCTGCAGTTGCAGCGGGTTACCCGTATAACCCTGCCACAATGCAGAGCGGCAGGAAGGGGTCGGCTTTTTTCAGACAACCATCGCCTATGGCAAACGTCATTCGACGGCGAATGCGTTTCTGAAACCGATCAGGTCGCGCCCCAATTTGCGTGTGATCACGCATGCCCATGTGCAGCACGTGGACCTGGATGGCAAACGCTGTACAGGCATCACCTACAAGGATCGCTCGGGTAGATTGGTGTCGCTTAGGGCCGGGCGCGAGGTGATCTTGTCGGCCGGGTCGATCGGGTCGCCTCAGATACTTATGCTGTCGGGGATTGGAAATCCCGATCACTTGTCTGAAAACGGCGTGCAGCTCCGTCACGAGCTTCCGGGTGTGGGGCAGGCGATGCAGGATCATCTTCAGGCCAAGATGGTGCATCGGATGTCGGTGCCCACATATAACCGCGAAGGTAAGTCGCTGATGCGTCAGGCGGCCATCGCCGCCCAATACTATTTCGTGGGCCGGAACGCGCCTTTGTCGATGCCAGCGGCGGATGCTACCGCTTTTCTGAAAACGCACCCTGATCTGCAAACGCCAGACATTCAGTTTCACGTGCAGCCCTTTTCTTATGATGCGGAAGGGAACCTGCATGACTTTTTCGGCTTCACTTCAACCGTCTGCCAGTTGCGTCCCGAAAGTCGTGGGCAGATTCTGTTAAATGGTCCTGACCCTGCCACTTATCCCAAAATTCACCCCAACTATCTGTCTACGGAAACCGATTGCCGTACGTTGGTCGAAGGAATTCGCATCGCCCGCACGATTGCGGCGCAGTCACCCTTGGCGAGCCATATCGCGTCTGAGTTTTTGCCGGGCAGCGCGATAGAAAGCGACGATTACGACGCGATGCTGGACTGGGCGCGCGGTCACGCTGTGACGATCTTCCATCCGTCAAGGACCTGTAAAATGGGACCGGGGCCGGATGCAGTTGTGGATGCCAAGTTGAAGCTTCACGGGATTGCAGGATTGCGGGTTGTCGATTGTTCGATCATGCCCGAGCTGACCTCGGGCAATACCAATGCCCCGACGATTATGATCGCAGAGAAAGCCAGCAGAATGATATTGGCCGGATAGCAGGCAAAAGACGTCAAAGTATGAACGAGCAAAAATTCAGAATCTCAAAGCATTATGAGCCGATAAAAGCCACCGACCTGCGCGGCTACGGGGTGCCGGAACCTTGGAATTTCGGGGTAGGTTTTCGGGCGACGTTCGGGGATTTGGATGCGCAGAACCATGTCTCGAACGTGAAATGCCTGCGTTGGATCGAGGCGTTCCGCATGGCCTATTTGCGCGCCTACGGTTGGCCGGAATATGCGACGCCGGGGGCCAATCTGATGGTGATCCGACGGTTTCAGATCGACTATCTCAAGCCAGTTCATCTGGATGACG
This sequence comes from Ruegeria sp. HKCCA5491, assembly GCF_013034565.1. NCBI lineage: Bacteria > Pseudomonadati > Pseudomonadota > Alphaproteobacteria > Rhodobacterales > Roseobacteraceae > Ruegeria > Ruegeria sp. HKCCA5491. Next base: position 54,285 of record NZ_WQGG01000014.1, on the reverse strand, counting down.
ATGTGATCGTGACGGGGCGCACTGTGCAGGTCGGCCGGTCTAGCTGCACGATGGAGTATGCGATCTGGGGGAATGGCCAGATTGCAACCGCTTCGGCGGTGTTGGTTTTTCTGGATCAGCACGGGACAAAGTCGGACCTTCCAGGAACGTTGCGCCCGCTCATGATCGAATGGGACGGGGCGCAACCCCGCTAGGGCAGTGGTCAACGGGGCATGGGAATGCCCCTGTGACCGCATTGCGCGGCTGAGGGCGGGTAGCTTTTGTCATTCCCGACTGTCTGCCGATGCAAGAGTCGACCTAAACGACTACTTCCGCTTTACCACGTTTCCACGCTTGGTCGTATCTGCGTCTCAAACATCCACGCGTCTTTGGGCTGTTTCCAAAGCTGGATATAGGTCTTTGCCACGGACGCGGGATCCATCAGAACCCGGTCTTCCGGGTTGCCTCCGCGGGCGGCGATCATTTCGCGCACCCATTGGGTATCAACGCCGGAATCAATGACCAGATGCGCCACATGGATGCCTTTGGGCATCAATTCACGGGCGGCGCATTCAGCGACGGCGCGGATGCCAAACTTGGCGCTGGCAAAGGCGGCAAAGCCTGGATTGCCGCGCAACCCGGCGGTGGCACCAGTGAAAAAGATATTGCCGGTTCCGCGTGGCAGCATCGCTTTGGCGGCTTCGCGCCCGGTTAGAAAACCGGCGTAGCAGGCCATTTCCCAAACTTTGCGGAAAACCCGTTCCGTGGTTTCTGTGAATGGGAAACTCACATTCGCGCCGACGTTGAAGATGCAAACTTCGATCGGGCCAACCTCTTCGGCGGACTTGATGAAGTCGATGACCTGATCTTCGTCCCTGGCATCCAGACTTTTGCCGATTATTCGGCCTCCGGCGGCTGTGACCTCATCCACCAACGGTTGCAGTTTATCCCCGTTGCGCCGACCGGCGATCACAGTAAAGCCTTCGGCGGCGAAGGCCTTGCAGATGGCCGCGCCGATGAAATCACCGGCTCCAACCACGACAACAGTTTCTGCTCTTTGTTCCATAAGGAGTGTCCTTCTTTAGGGTAGGTCGGCTGACCCAAATGCATGTGTCAGTTATCCAGACCGGCCAGATGCTGTTCCAGATCGCGGATACGATCCTTTCCGAAATAGATTTCCCCGTCATAGTGAAAGGTCGGTGCACCAAAATCACCAGCGGAAACAGCCATTTCCGTGTTCGAGATCAGTTGGGTTTTGACTTCGGGGTCTTGTATCAGTGCGAACAGGGGTTCGGCTTCTAGCCCGCCATCTGTCAGCCAGCGCGACAGCACCTCAGGGTCGCCAAGGTTCTGTTCGAACTGCCACATGCCGCGAAAGACGCGTTCCATGTACAGCTCAAAAACACCCAACCGTTGCGCCGCAATGCAGCCGCGCATCAGTTGCAGGGTGTTGATCGGGAAATAGGGGTTGAATGAGAACTCATCGACGATTCCGTTGCGTTCGGTAAAGCGCAACAGGTCGCGCCGTTCGTACCGCAGCTTGTTCTCGATCCCGGCGTTGGTTTCACCCGGTGCCCGGTTGCCAGTGGCGCGGAAGATACCGCCCAATAGCACCGGCACATAGGTGAACGTCGCGCCATAGGTCTGCGCGAGACCGGGTATTAAGAGATGCGCTAGGTAAGAGTTCGGGCTGCCAAAATCGAAGTGAAAGGCGACGTGCTTCTGCATCAATCTTTCCTTTTGAAAGTGGTCTACGGATAGGTCGGGCGCTTTCAGATCGCGGTCAGCCCGCCATCAATGGCCAAAGTGGTCCCGTTGATCATGCTGCCTGCGTCCGAGCAATAAAGCAGCGCCGCCCCCTTAAGATCTTCGCTGCCGCCAATCCGCCCCAGCGGGTTCTGCGCCGCGACGTTTTCGCGCCCCAGCGCATCCAGCGTTCCCGCGGTCATCTTGCTTTCGAACATGCCCGGGGCCAGCGCATTCACCGTTATTCCATGCTCACCCCATTCGTGGGCCAATGCGCGGGTCAGGTTCACAACAGCCGCCTTCGAAGTGTTGTAAGCCACAATTCCCTTGTTGCCCTTTAGCCCAGCAATCGACGCCAGGTTCAGTATCCGGCCGTTGCCATTCGGGATCATCGAGTCTCTTGCGATTAGCTGGCTAAGGCGAAACACAGAGCGGACGTTAAGGTCCATCAGCTTGTCCCAGGCTTCCATCGCATGATCGACTGCGGGGCTTCCCCAAGTGGCCCCGGCATTGTTGACAAGGATATCGACCCGACCAAGCTTTGCTATGGACTGATCTGACAATGCCACAAGGTCATCGTCCTTACGATTATCCGCCACGATGTAGTCCACACTGATCCCGCGCGCTTCGAGATGCGCCTTGGCATCCTGCAAATCCGTTTCCTTGCGGGACGAGATCACCAATCGCGCGCCGTTGTCACCCAGCACTTCGGCGATCTGCAGACCCAGCCCGCGTGACCCCCCGGTTATCAGGGCGGTCTTGCCACTCAGGTCGAAAAGCTCATTTGCCTTGGTCATCTTTCTTTCCTTCTTCGCCAGATTGTATCAGCGGGCAGTTTCATCGGCCCCTTGCGTAGAGGTGTTTAGAATTCCGATCTTCGTCAGCTCGCAGTCGAACCCCTAATGGCCGGAATTCGTTTTTACCTTACGAAAACCCCTGCCAGCCCCGTATCCTTTGCATCAAGCGCGCCATTACGGTTCCGGTGCTGCCCCGGCAGCCGGGCGCGTTCGTTTCAACGGCCTTTAAAGACGGCCTCGCGCCGTTCCACGAATGACGCTATGCCTTCGCGCATATCCTCGGTCGCAAGCATACGGTCGCGAAGCTCTGGAATGCAGGCAATCGCAGCCTGTTCCCCGTGTTCAATAAATTTGCGTCCAGCCACTTTCATGGCCTGAATGCCAAGCGGAGCGTTTCGGCAGATCGTTTCCGCAATCTCCATTGCGCGCGTGGTTTCATGCCCCTTGGCTACAACCTCTTGGACCAGCCCGATGCGATGGGCTTCTTCCGCGCTGAACTCGTCGCATAGCATCAGGTGGTACATGGCGTTTCCCCAACCGGCGCGGCTGATGTATCGGAAGTGCGCGCCACCGAAAGGAGCAATGCCGCGCTTTGATTCCAATTGGCAAAACCGGGTGTCATCGGCGGCAACGGCGATGTCTCCGGCCAGCATCATTTCGATTCCGATTGTGAAGCATATCCCTTTTACGGCCGTGACAATCGGCTTGCTACACTGTCTTTGCAGGCCAAACGCATCAACGTTTCCCTCGGGAATATCTGGGGGTGTGCTGTTGGGGCCGAAGAACTTTGGCATATCCAGCCCCGCTGTAAAATCTTCGCCTTCTGCGCAGATCACCCCTGCCCATAGGTCGGGTGTTTGCTCTAGCAGGGTCAGGGTGTCTGACAATTGTTCCATCATCTGCGGATGAAAGGCGTTTTTCTTTGCCGGGTTGTCGATCGTGATCTTTAGCACACGGCCTTGGACCTCGTGCCTGACTTTGCCCTGAATATCCTGCATTTCGTCATCCTCCCCTGCCGTTCAAACAAGGCTGTCAATCGGCCTTGTCTCAGCTTTTTCAGAATGACGGTCATCATTCAGATGTCAAGTCCACTGTCCGGTAAGCCTTAAGTGGACTGGCGATTTAAGATTATCAATGTCATGCAGAACCCAAGTGGAGCCCAGTGGTTAACGGGCTTGTGCCAAAGGCGGTGAACCGCACAAGATGCAGAAAGGGGGCTTCGATCAAGAATGACGCGGCTCAGTTGCGTTTACGCCGCAATAGCGATTCCTGGGCTGTACTTGCGACCAGTTTGCCGTCTTCGGAAAAGATCATGCCGCGGGCCAGTCCACGGCCGCTGCCCGTCCAGGGGCCATCCATCGCGTAAAAGTGCCAATCCTGTAAACGGGCAGGTGCGTGAAGCCAGATCGCGTGATCCAGACTGGCGCCTTGCGCTGTGTTCTGCGACCAGCTCAACCCGTGGGCGCGCAAACCTACGCTCATCAAACCCATATCGGACGCATAGGTCAGATAAAGCTGCTGCAGGTTGGCATCGCCATTTTTGGCTGCGGGTATACGAAACCAAAACCCGTGCTGATCGCTGACAGGTACGGGATTTGCCTCATTCCTGGGATCGACGTCGCGAATCTCGAACTGTGTCTGGTGGATGCGCCTGTTGTCTGCTTCGGCTGAGCCATTTGCGGAACGGGCGGTCGCGGTGCTTTGGTCCGGGGCGCAATCCTGTGGCCCCGGAGCGTCCGGTTTTTCGTGCTGATAGTCCCAGCCCTCATCGGGCACATGGAAAGACCCTGTGAAATTCAGGATTTGCTGATCGCCCTGCGTGGCGATCACCCGTCGCGTGCTGAACGATCCACCATCCCGCGCATTTTCAACCCGGAAGATCAATGGTTGGTTCGGATCACCCGCGCGCAGGAAATACGAGTGGATAGAATGGCAGCGACGCTCTGCCGACACGGAATGGCGTGCAGCGGCTAGGCATTGGGCAATGACCTGCCCTCCGAATAGGCGCGTCGGCACGGCATCGCCGGAAAAGGCGGCCGCGCGAAACAGGTCAGGCCCAACTTGTTCTGGCTGTAATATATCCGCCAGAGAAGGCATTTGCGTCATTTTGGTCCCCGGTGGGATAAGAGGCAAAAGCGCGGATCAGAAATAGGATAGCCCTAGCCACTCCGCGACTAGCGCGGGCGAGTCTTTACCTTCGATTTCGACCGTGACGTTCATTCGGGTTTGGATGGATCCATCGTCCCTGTCCGTCAGCCCAGCAAGGTGAAAACGTCCACGAATACGTGCGCCTGCGGGCACCGGCGAAACAAATCGGATCTTATCGAAACCGTAATTCACACCCATCGTGCGACCAGCGATCTTTGGGACGCCGTTCTGCACCAGTGGCACCAATAGTGACAGCGACAGAAATCCATGCGCAATCGTGCCGCCAAAAGGTGTTTCTGCGGCCCGGTCCGGGTCTATGTGAATGAATTGGTGATCGTCGGTGGCATCTGCAAACTTGTCGATCCGCGCCTGATCCACCGTAAGCCAGTCTGACACGCCAAGCTCTTTGCCGACCCGGCCGCGATAGGCGTCTAGGCTGACTTCCAAAGATGTCTCTTTCATTGTTGTGCCACCACCAGAAAGTCCTTGCGGGTTCCGTTGTAAAGGGCGTCAACAGTGTCTGCGCGGCGTTTGAGAACTTGGCGCTGGTTGACGTAGCCTTTGTCGTTGATTTCGTTTTCCGACAGCGACGGTGGCTCGGCCAGGATGCCAATTGCGCGCACTTGCCGGCTGGAGCCGCTATTGTTCTGGTTCCACCGATCCAAGGCCTGTTGCACCTGTTCAAGGTCTTCAGGAGCAGGTTCAATAAGTGCACCGTCCACCCGTGTTGCACGTGCGCGGGCCGCATCGTTCAGCCAGACCATCGCGACGATATGCGCGCGGCCTTCGCCGACAACAACCGTGTCGCGCACCAGCCCACCACATTCTAAATTCAATCCCGTTCGGATCGCGCCAACCTGAACAAATGTACCGCTGTCGAGCTTGAAATCTTCGCTGACCCGTCCGGCATAACGCAGGTCATTTGCGATTTTGTCGATGTCTTCAAAGCGGATCGCGTCACCGGTGATGAAGAACCCCTCATCGTCGAAAAGTCGTTTGTTCAGTTCGGGCTGATCTACATAGCCGGGAAAGACATTCGGTCCCTTGATCCGCAGCTCGTAACGGTCGTCGCTGAGTGAGATCAGTTTGATTTCAACTTCTGGCACAGGCATTCCGATACGCCCAACCCCGTCATATGGCCAATGGACCGTCGTGACAGAAGGCGCTGCTTCGGTCATGGCAAATCCACCCGATAGCGGAATTCGGCAGCCCCGATACGTCATGGCCAGTTTTTGCAGCCGTTCATAGGTTTCGCCGGGGAATCCTGCTCCGCCGTAATGTACGAAAGTCAGGTTCGAAAAGAACGCTTCGGCCAGCTCGGTATCCTGTTCCATTGCGTCCAACAACATGCCGTATGCCAAGGGCACGTTCGAGAAATTGGTTGGTTTCACCTCGCGGATAGCGGTCAAGCTGCGTTCAAAATCCGGCCCGGAGACTGGACGGCCCGAGTCGATATAAAGCGCTGATGCGTGAAACAGCATTTCGTGCAGGATGTGATTACCCCCGAACGTATGGTGCCACGGCAGCCAGCATAGCCGTCGACGTTGGGCGTGAGGAATGCGGATTCCAATCCTTTGCGACATGGCGATATTTGCGCACATCATGCGCTGTGTGTTGATCACACCCTTGGGGTTGCCTGTCGAGCCAGAGGTGAAAAGGATCTTGCCAACGGTTTCTTCGGTCACGGCTGCGTGGGCAGCGGCAACAGCTTCGGTAACCTTGGTGCCCAGCAACTCGGCGACGTCAGTATCACCGGGTCTGGGATGTTCGGACACCAGCTCGCATCCGTTCAGATCCAGCTTGTCCAATGCAGCGGACAGCGTTTGGGCGTCATCAACAAAAAAGAGTTTCGCTTTGGACTGCGCAAATGTGCTTTGCAGACGGGGAAAAGCCTCTGAGAATTTTGCATAGCTTGGCGAGATCGACGCAGCGGTAATGCCGGCCATCATTGCCCCGAACAGAATCTGAGCGTGGATAATGCTGTTGCGCGACAAGACGGCTATGCAATCTCCTTGCTTTAAACCACGGTTGAGCAAAGCTTGCGCGATGGCCTCGCAATTCGACTTTAGCTGCCGGAAAGTTGGCCCATCCCACCCCTGTGGCCCGCGTTCAGCAAGCGAAAGGCGGTCGGGGTGTGCGCTGGCGGCTGCAAACAGGTAGTCGATGACACTGGTTGGATAGTCCGGCAGCTTGTAATCTTGGCGAAGGTAAATGGCGTCGTTACTACGCCGCAGGACAGGTTTTGCCGGAAAATAGGTCAAGGGGCCAAAGACCGGATCGTCATGGGTTTCGATCCCGAGGGACGGGTCAAGTGTGGTGTTAGTCGTTGTGTCGGTGATCACGGCATGTCCTGATTTTAGAATCCTCGGGGTCAGGCCGCGTGGCATTTGGCAATCTGAAATCGCCGCCGGGCCGCTTAGTCTGTAACGGATTGTGTATGATAGACATCATGCAAGTCAATGGGTGCCGGAAAATCGCGTGAAAACTGGACCACACTGGGGATTTCTGTATTATGACTCCAATGCAGATTGACCCTGTTAGTGGTCGTCGACGCACTAACTGGGGCAATGGATTCCGAAGGCCAGCATCAATGGGGTACTCTCAAGCGCAAAAGGAACGTCATCGCGAGGAGATCCTTTCGAACGCAGGTGAACAACTGCGCAGCGGTGGGTTTTCAGCGATTAATGTCGTGTCTTTGATGAATTCCGTAGGATTGACGCATGGCGGGTTCTACGGCCATTTTGAAAACAAGGAAGACCTGCTGGATCAGGCGCTTGAACGCGCGTTGCGAGAAGGTCGTTTGACCCAAAAGCTTAATGCAAGCCCGAAAAAGCCATCCTTTGCGCGCTATGTTGGTAGCTATGTCAGCCCCAAACATCGCGACCTAAAAAGCAGTGGCTGCGCGATCCCCGCGCTTGTGTCGGATGTCTCACGCAGGCCCAAGGCGTCGCGGGACATCATGCAAACTCATATTGATGGCTTCATAAACACCGTCGCCGATTATCTTGACGGGGATCGCAGCAAGGCAAATTTGGCGGTGGCGGCTATGGTCGGTTCGATTGCGTTGTCCCGGGTCATGACAGACGATGCCAAAGCTTCTGAGATGCTCAAAGCAACCAAGGCCTATTTGCTGACGCTTGAGGACGACGAAGAACAGGGCTGATCCCAGCTTCCATGCAGTCCGCGCCGTCAACAGCTCTGTAGATTGTTCAATAGGGTTGGTGGTCCAAAGCTTAGTCTGATCCGCGCTAGCGGGGCAAGTTTTCAAGCTCGTTCCAATTGGTGAAGCGATCATTCAATCAGCCCCATGCCAACGTCTGATCTGGGAAATAGAAGTTAAAGTGAGAGGCTGCCGCCCCCGGCACCTTACTACGCGAGGCCCTCTCGACTCCACCGAGCCTTTATTTGGCAAGGGTTGTGCATGTTTTCGGCGTCCTGATGAAACCGCCCATGACAGCTTGGGCACACAGCAAATGTGGTGAACAGTTTCAGTCCCGTTGAGATGTCAGAGCAATATTCCTCACCGCAAATCTCAAGGACCTCTCCGCGTGACATGAGCTCATTTGTGGTGATACCACAGTGCTGGCACTGCGCCTCTTCTAAGGCAGATTTAACTTCTTCGACTGAGGCGATTTGTTGACAGTTGCATTCAGTATCGGTCACTCTCTTGCTCCGCGTGATCGTTTACAACTTAACCCTGTGCAATGGGCCTGCTCCGGCCTCGACCAGTAACTGCTTTGAGATATGCAGGCTAGCGCAACTATTGCGTGTAGACAAGTCAACGGAAGCTTCAGTCTGTGATGGTGGACATGAGGGCCGTTCAACTCGGCAAAACCGTTTCCTGCCGCAAACTATCCACTCGCTGATCTGGCGTGGGCTTGTCGCCATGGGAGGCCAATTGGGCTTAAACTTCTGTTGACAAAATCTGCTTAGATATTAATTTTAGCAACTAAAATAAAATGGATGAGGTCAAAAAATGTATCTCGGATTGGACTTGGGAACATCCGGTCTCAGAGGGATCCTTGTCGACGACACAGGGTCCGTCGCAGGCAGTGCCGAGTCCAATATCACAACGTCTTCGCCAAAGCCGGGATGGTCTGAACAGTCGCCTCTGGATTGGGTGGAGGCGTGTAAGGACGTTGCCGGTCAGCTTCGATCTGCGCACGGAACTGCGTTCTCCGCGCTACGCGGCATTGGTCTGAGCGGGCACATGCACGGTGCGACCCTTTTGGATGCCGAAGACAACGTACTGCGGCCTTGCATTCTGTGGAACGACACGCGGGCCTCGAAAGAGGCGCAGAGGCTTGATCAACTGCCGGAACTGCGTTCAAGTTCTGGCAACATCGTTTTTCCGGGGTTTACAGCTCCCAAGTTGGAATGGGTCCGCGCAAATGAGCCTGACCTGTTTGCCAAGATTGCCAAGGTACTGCTGCCGAAAGACTATTTGCGACTCTGGCTGACTGGGGATTACGTCAGCGACATGTCTGACAGCGCGGGAACGTCATGGTTGGACGTCGGGGCGAGGCGATGGTCAGAAACCGCCTTGGAACAAGGTCATATGAGCATCGAACAAATGCCGCGATTGGTTGAAGGCAGTGAACCGGGCGGTGAGTTGCGACCCGAACTACAGCGAGAGTGGGGAGTGTCTGAGCCGGTCGTAGTTGCGGGCGGAGCAGGGGACAACGCCGCTGCTGCCTGCGGGATAGGCAGTATCAGCGACGGGGCCGGCTTCTTGTCGCTTGGAACCTCGGGTGTGCTGCTGGTGTCCAGGGATAAGTACGCGCCAGCGCCGGAAACGGCGGTACATTGTTTTTGTCATTCCGTTCCGGATAGGTGGATTCAGATGGGTGTCATCCTGTCTGCGACGAACAGCTTGAACTGGCTCTCCCGTAACCTGAGCCAGTCCGTTGGGGACCTGGTCGCCTCGCTGCCGGACGATCTGGATGGCCCATCAGAGATCACGTTTTTGCCCTATCTTTCGGGTGAGCGGACACCGCATAATGACAGTGCGATCCGAGGGGCATTCCTGGGTGTCGATATTTCCTCAGGCACTGCGGACTTGACGCGGGCCGTCATGGAAGGCGTCGCCTTTGCAATGCGGGATTGTCTGGAGGCCCTCAAGAAAACCGGAACCAAACCAACGACCCTTATGGCTGTTGGCGGCGGTGCGCGCTCCCATTATTGGTTGAAGAAACTGGCCACCGTACTCAATTCGCCTCTTACCTTGCCGCAGGGCAGTGAATTTGGAGCCGCCATCGGTGCCGCTCGTCTGGCAATATGCGCCGTCAATGACGCAGATCCGGACACGGTGATGATGGCACCCAAAATCAACAGGGTCATCGAACCTCGTGAAGATTTGGTCGATGCGTTCGAAAGTGAATACCAGCGGTACCGGCAATACTATTCAGCCTTGGCACCTTTCGTAAAAAGATGAGCGTAAGGCGGGACATACCTCCTCGGATCGAAACGGCCGTTCTGAGTGATGGCGACATGCGGGTGTCGCTGCTCAGCTACGGGGCGACAACACAGGGATGGTGGTACAAGGGTTTGCCAATGATCCTTGGGTACGAAAGTCCGCAGGACTACGTTACCGACAAAAGCTATATGGGTGCAATCGTCGGTCGTGTCGCCAATCGGATCGGAAACGCGCGTTTTGACATGGAAAATGTCCGTTATGAACTGGACGCAAACGAGGGTCGGAATTCCTTGCACGGTGGATGGGCTGGCCTCTCGCATCAGAATTGGGCCCTTGAGAAAATAGCGGCAAACGAGGCCGTGTTGCGCCACACATCCCCAGAGGGTGCCAGCGGCTTTCCGGGAGAAGTCAGATTTGAGGTGCGCGTAAAACTGGACGAAACGCGCCTGATCTATTCGATTTCAGCGCAGCCTGACCGACCGACCCCCATAAGTATAGCGCAGCACAACTACTATAGCCTGGGTAGCGCGAGGGGCATTTCCGGGCATAGTCTGCGGTTGGCCTCACACCGCTATCTTGAAGTGGACAATCAAGGGATTCCCTCGGGCATATTGAACGACGCGAGGAAAGGCGGGATGGATTTCTCCGAACCCAAGGCGATCAGCGCTACTTTGACGGATTTGGACAACTACTTCGTTTTCGACCCCGCACGAGAGAACGGGCTTCCGGTCGCTGACCTTACCGCGCCTAACGGTTTGCAACTATCTGTTTGGTCTGATCAGGCGGGGGCGCAGGTTTACTCGGGGGCTCACCTTTCGGAACCTTTCCGCAAAAACGCTGGCGTGTGCATCGAGCCGTCGGGTTATCCCAACGCGGTTAACATCCCTGAATTTCCGTCGATCATATACTCTCCTGAAGCGCCATACGCGCAGACATTGATAATTGAGATTTCCGAGGGTGAGACATGAGGTTCGTTGCACCGATTGTTGCTTTCGGCGTGGTGGTCGTGTCCATTATGCCCGCAGCGGCTCAGGACCTCGGGCCAAAACCAGAGTTTGTTGAGCCTGATCTGGACGAGGTCGAACTTGGGCGGCTGCTTTTCTACGATCCGATCTTGTCGGGGAACAAGAACATAAGCTGCGCAACGTGTCATCACCCCAAACTCGGCACGTCCGATGGGCTTTCGCTGGGGATCGGTGAGGGTGGCGCGGGTTTGGGGGAGAAGCGGAAACTCGATGCGGAAAACCCGCCAGAGCAACGAATCCCGCGCAATTCGCCGGGTCTTTGGAATCTTGGAGCGACCGAGTTCACAACCTTCTTTCACGATGGCCGCCTTGAAGCCGATCCGACACGCGAGAACGGTATCAGGACGCCACTGGGCACGCATATGCGGTCAGGTTTCAATTCCGCTCTGGCCGCTCAGGCAATGTTTCCGGTGCTGTCCCCTGATGAGATGGCAGGCCATTACTCCGAGAATGACGTCAGCCAGGCCGTGCGCCTTGGGTTGCTAACGCAGGAAGGCGGGGCGTGGGACCTGATTGCTGCTCGCATCGCGGCCATCCCGGAATACGAACAGCGATTTTCCTTGATCGCACCGGGGGATGCGATCACCTTTTCTGCTATTGCGAATGTAATTGCCGATTTCATTGCCTTTGAATGGCGCGCCGACAACAGCCCGTTTGACCTTGCGATGCGGGGGGAAGCCGACCTGCCGGAAGAGGCAGCGCGCGGAATGCAACTGTTCTATGGAAAGGCAGGGTGCAGCACCTGTCATTCGGGCTGGTTTCAAACGGACCACAAGTTTCACTCTATCGCGATGCCGCAGATAGGGCCCGGCAAAGCAGCAAGGTTTGAAAGCCATGTCCGGGATGATGGGCGCCTGCGCGTGACTGGCGACGCAGAGGATTCATTTGCGTTTCGCACGCCTTCGTTGCGCAATGTAACGCTGACGGCCCCCTACGGGCATAGCGGTGCCTATGCGCGGCTTGAAGACGTCGTGCGTCATCATCTCGACCCGGAAGGCTCATTGCACACGTATACCTTGGAACTGGCGGTGTTGCCTGACTTTCCGGGTGCAAAGGATCATCAGGCGTTTTCCGACCCCGAGATTATGGATGCGATTGCCAAAAGCAGCGACCTGCCGAAGATAAGTCTGACGGATCAAGAGATCAGCGCCCTTCTGAGCTTTTTGGGTAGTCTGGAAGACCCCACTGAACGTCTTGGTGTTCCGGAAAAGGTTCCAAGTGGGTTGCATGTCGACCAATGATCATCGTTCAATTCGAATGATCTGATTGGGGTGGTATTCCTGCCAATCCCCCGCTTCGCCATCGGGCCAAATGACCCGAACTTCGATCGTCTTCGCATCCGTCAGCCCAAAATGATGTAGCCCTACGATGCCGCTGGCGTGCCCTCCGCCGATGGTGATTTCCCGGGTCTGCATACCCGCCGCAGTCGTCATCTCGATAAAGCCGCCGACGGCGAAACGGTTTGGCTGATCCTGCGCTATGTCCATCATCACCCAATTCCCAGTGCGAGGGTGGTTTTGATAGACCTCAAGTTCCGAGCCCCTATTGACCACCACCAGATCAAGCCAGCCGTCATTGTTGAAGTCAGCCAATGCCGCACCGCGCGACTTGGCCATAGAAGCAATGCCAGCCTTGGCCGAAGCTTCGTGGAATTGACCATTCTGCTGTTGCAACAGCAGGTTGTTGGGGTCATTCAGCGCCGCGTCCGGCATCTGCTCGACATTTCCTTTGGTGACGAAGATATCGTCCAGACCGTCGTTGTTGACGTCGCCAAACTGCGCATGCCATCCGGTCGATGGGCGACCGTCGCCTCCAGTATGTGGTCTGTGCGCGGTTGTGCCTTTGTCGTAGGTGGCGTCACGCCAGGTCGGGCCGCCAGTTTTGGGGTCGAAGATCTGCAATTTCTGATCGCCCATCGAAGTTAGATAAACTTCGGGAAAGCCGTCGCCTGTCAGATCCCGCGAAGCGATGCCCATTCCCCAGATCGAATATGGCAACCATCCGTCTTTTTGCGAATAGGTGCGTGGGGTGGCCTCCATAGCCCATAACTGCTCTTGCCCACCGCGCACATAGTAATGGCGATCGTTACTGACCCGCAAATCCGCTTGTCCGGAGCGGGACCAGTCCGAAAACAGGACCGACAGCGCGCAGTAACCCGGCTCGAGATTTTCCGGCGGCTGATAGCTGCGGCCGTTGGGGCGGTATAGGACCGTGGGTCCGCAGGCCTCAAACGGGCCATCGGGATTTCGGAGATCAACATAGGTGCCAAAGGCCAGTGTTGGAAGGGTCTGATCAACTTCCCAGGTGGCAGAGAACCCGGTTGTCCAATGGTCCACTGATTGGAAACTAAGGGTGTCGAAAGGGCGGAAATTGCAATCAGATTCGCCCTTCAAAAGCAGATCAGGGCCAACGCGTAAAACGGCCAGATCCAGAACGCCATCATTGTCGACGTCCAATGGGTAAGCCCCGGTTACGCTGGTCAGTGACAATTGCTTGGGCGTATCAGCACGAAATGAAACGCTGTCGAGCGATGTGTTCCTAAACAGTTGGGCAGGATTGGTCCCACCCGCGGCGAAAAGCTCGGGCAGCCCGTCCCCGTCGCAATCGAAAACGGCGACCCCACCGCCCACAAAGTGCTCCCATCCGCCATCATAGGTATGGGCGCCTATGTCAATCTTCTGGAATTGCGGAGCTTGGGCTTCTGCCGTGGACGCAGATGCAAAAGCGAACAGGATACAAAGCTCAGGACGCATGTGTCGCCAGTTCCTTCACCTTCAAGATCGAGACCTGCTCAATCCCGTAAGCCGCAGCACCCTTGGCCCACATCAGGTCGCCCCAGTGATGGACTTTGATTTCCGGCAAGGGGGTATCGACATTCACTACGCCACTTCGAATTCGGGTCATCACCTCGTCGGAATACAGGTGTTCCAAGTCCATCTGAGCGCCTGACAATATAATGCGTTCCGGGTCAAACAGGTTAATCAGGTTGGATATCCCCAGACCAAACATCTGTCCCGCGCGGGCCAGAACGGACTTGGCCCTTTGGTCTCCGGAACGCGCGTTTTTGTGGATTTCCGTTACGGTTTCCGTTCCAGTGCTTTGATCGGCAACGGTTGCTTCCCGGATGAGCGCATAGTCACCGACATAGGCCTCAAGGCAGCCCCGCTGGCCGCATTGGCAAAGCGCGCCGTCCAGTTGAACTTTTGTATGGCCAAACTCTGCTCCGCAGCCACGTTCCCCGCGATACAGCTTGCCGTCCAGCACAATACCAAGCCCAACGCCGTGTTCGATCGTGACGACAAGAAAGTTCTTTAACCCCTTACCTAATCCAAAAAGTTGTTCCGCCTTTGCCACCAGATTGGCGTCGTTTTCAATGAAGGCGGGGCAGGGCAATTCAGTTTCCAGAAATTGACTGAAATCGACGTTTCTTTCGGTCAGGGAAGAGGACCAGTGGACAAAGTTCCTTTCTGCATCCACCAGACCGGCAATCCCAATTGACACGCCGGACAGGGTGTCGATGGTTTCGTTAATCTGAGCGCAAGCCTGATCCATGGCTTTGCGAATGGTCGCCACAAAAGCGGTTGGGGTCATTCGGGCGTCGTCCAGCGGATGTTTGTATGACGTAACCTCATTGCCTTCGAAATCCACAAGAATGACCGAGATCATGTGGCGCGCCACCTTAAGGCCCGCAACAAGGTATGAGCCGCCATTCAACTGAAGCAGGACTCTGGGCCGCCCCCTTTTGGCAGACTTGGATTGTTGTTCGGTTTCGATCTCTTTGATCAGCCCCGCAGAAATGAGGTCGGCCGTGGCGGCGGTAACCGTCGCCGGGCTGGTCTGCAATGCGCTGGCGATATCTATCCGTGAAATCGGGCCTCTGGTCCGGATATGTTCCAGCACCCGCAGGCGGGTAATGTTCCGCTGGTCTGCGGCATTTTGAGAAGCTTTGCTTTTCAGCATCTTGGCCTCGCGAATCTGGTCTTGTCCCCAATCTATTTGGATTTCACCGCTTCTAATAGACTAAATATTTTACCGACTGAAATAAATATGGTATTCAAATTCGTGAGAGCCGCGAATCGAAATGCGATGGCTCCGCAAATGGGAGGAAATCATGAAACGAATTCTCAGCTTTTCGGCTGTGGCCACTTTGTTGGCTTCGACCGCATTCGCAGAGCCAGTGGTCGGCGTAAGCTGGTCGAACTTTCAGGAAGAGCGTTGGAAAACGGATGAAGCAGCCATCAAGTCTGCGCTTGAAGCAGGAGGCGCCGAGTATATTTCGGCAGACGCGCAATCGTCTTCCGCAAAGCAGCTTTCGGACATTGAAAGCCTGATCGCCCAAGGTGTAGACGCGCTTATCATTTTGGCGCAGGACGCGCAGGCAATCGGGCCGGCTGTTCAGGCTGCGGCAGACGAAGGCATTCCGGTCATCGCTTACGATCGCCTGATCGAAGACGACCGTGCGTTTTATCTGACCTTTGACAATGTAGAAGTCGGCAGAATGCAAGCCCGCGCTGTTTTTGAGGCAATGCCCAAGGGCAACTACGTGATGATCAAAGGCTCTCCTACGGATCCGAACGCTGACTTCCTGCGGGGCGGACAGCAAGAGATTATCGGCGCGGCAGTCGACAGCGGTGACATCGTAATCGTTGGAGAAGCCTACACCGACGGCTGGCTGCCCGCGAATGCGCAGCGGAACATGGAACAAATCCTGACTGCAAATGAGAACAACGTGGATGCAGTGGTTGCGTCGAATGACGGCACCGCAGGCGGCGTTGTCGCTGCTTTAACAGCGCAGGGTATGGAAGGCATTCCGGTCTCTGGTCAGGATGGTGATCACGCGGCGCTGAACCGTGTCGCGCTGGGTACTCAGACTGTTTCCGTATGGAAAGACGCCCGTGAGCTCGGCAAGGCCGCTGGCGAAATCGCCGTGGCTTTGACGGGCGGTACAAGCCCCGCTGACGTCGAAGGTGCGATTAGTTGGACATCACCGGGTGGCACCGAGATGAGTTCGGTCTTCCTTGCGCCTGTTCCGATTACCAAGGACAATCTTTCCGTTGTTGTGGATGCCGGATGGATCCCGTTGGAAGATTTGTGCCAGGGCGTTGATAACGGACCGGCCCCTTGTAACTAAGCTTCAAAGTCCCTGGCCCTTTCGGGGCCAGGGACCATTGCTGAATATGAAAGATCGGAAATGACCGAAACTTCGTCTCAGCCGGTACCTGAAAAAGCGAAACCCAGCCTGTTCCAGCAGTTGGAACTGGACATGCGGCTTTTGGGAATGATCGGCGCGTTTGTCATCCTGTGCATCGGGTTCAACATCTTTACGGATGGCCGGTTCCTAACGCCTCGGAACCTGTTCAACCTGTCCATCCAGACGGTTTCGGTTGCCATTATGGCGTGCGGGATGGTGTTCATAATCGTCACGCGGCACATAGATTTGTCGGTCGGAGCATTGCTGGCGACAACGTCGGCAGTGATGGCAATGACGCAAACCGAGCTGTTGCCGCAGGTACTTGGGATGGGTTTGAACAATCCTGCAACCTGGGCGATCACCATTGTCGTCGGGCTGTTAGTGGGCACGCTGATTGGTGCGTTTCATGGCTGGATGGTCGGTTATCTGACGATACCAGCATTCATTGTCACGCTTGGTGGATTCCTGGTTTGGAGAAACGTGGCGTGGTATCTGACCAGCGGCCAAACGATTGGTCCGCTGGACAGTACATTCCTGATGTTCGGCGGAACCAACGGAACGCTTGGAACCACAACAAGCTGGCTGTTTGGTTTGTTCGCTACGGCGGTCGCCATTTGGGCTTTGTGGAGCGGTCGACGTGCAAAAGCGGCACATGGCTTCCCCGTCAAACCTGTTTGGGCCGAGGCCACTCTGGCCGGGATCATCGCACTCGCCATACTTGGGTACGTCTACATCGTAAACAGCTACGCCATTCCGACACGTCGGCTGCAACGTATGTTCGAAGCACGCGGCGAAACTATGCCGGAGGGGCTGGTCGTCGGGTACGGCATACCAATTTCTGTCCTCATCCTGATCATCGTCGCGGTAACCCTGACGATCGTAGCGCGGAAAACCCGTTTTGGACGCTATATCTTTGCCACCGGTGGAAACCCGGATGCGGCAGAGCTTTCCGGCATCAATACGCGACTGCTGACCGTTAAGATTTTTGCGCTGATGGGCTTTTTGTGCGCCGTTTCTGCTGTGGTCGCCTCGGCGCGCCTTGCAAACCACTCGAACGATATCGGAACGCTGGACGAACTACGGGTCATCGCGGCCGCTGTTATTGGTGGGACCGCGTTGTCTGGTGGCATCGGCACCATTTATGGTGCGATCCTTGGCGCATTGATCATGCAGGCGCTGCAATCGGGCATGGCAATGGTTGGCGTTGACGCGCCGTTCCAGAACATTGTCGTCGGCAGCGTTCTGGTGTTGGCCGTCTATATCGACATCGTCTACCGCAAGCGATTGGGGACCAAGTGATGCAAGCTCAGGATACGCATGAAACCTCTGTGAAGTCTGGACGCGGCTCTGGCGAAGCGCCATTGGTCGAGATGCGCGATATTTCGATCTCCTTCGGTGGAATCAAAGCCGTCGACCATGTGTCGGTCGATCTTTATCCGGGTGAAGTCGTGGGGCTGCTGGGGCATAACGGGGCCGGTAAGTCCACGCTGATCAAGGTCCTGTCGGGCGCTTATCAAATGGATCACGGCGAGATTTTGATTGATGGCAAGCCGGTCGAGATCGCTAACCCTCGCGATGCGCGTGCAAATAACATCGAGACCATCTATCAGACGCTCGCCTTGGCCGACAATCTGGACGCGACATCGAACCTGTTCCTAGGGCGCGAGATGACGACGCCTTTTGGTTTGGTCAACGACGCAGCCATGGAGGCCGAATGCCGCAAGATCATGGCGCAACTCAACCCGAACTTTCAGAAGTTCAATGACCCTGTCTCTGCGTTGTCGGGTGGTCAAAGACAATCTGTGGCGATCGCGCGAGCCGTCTATTTCAACGCACGCATTCTGATTATGGACGAGCCAACAGCAGCGCTTGGGCCGCATGAAACTCAGAT
Organism: Ruegeria sp. HKCCA5491; assembly: GCF_013034565.1. Classification (NCBI taxonomy): domain Bacteria; kingdom Pseudomonadati; phylum Pseudomonadota; class Alphaproteobacteria; order Rhodobacterales; family Roseobacteraceae; genus Ruegeria; species Ruegeria sp. HKCCA5491. The sequence goes on along the minus strand of NZ_WQGG01000014.1, from coordinate 36,092 downwards.
GGTGGCTGATCTGATCCACCAGCTAAAGGCGCAAGGCATAGGCATATTCCTGATCGACCACGACGTGCATGCCGTTATGGAACTGTGTGACCGCGCCTCGGTCATGAAGAACGGCAAATTGGTTGGGACGGTCGATATTGCGGACGTCACGGATGACGACCTTTTGTCAATGATCATTCTGGGCAAGCAGCCAGCACAAAAAGCAGAATAGGGGGCAGACATGCCAAGTGGATTTTTTGATGGGATTGAGCAGATCCAGTTTGAAGGCGCAGACAGCAAGAACCCATTGGCGTTCCGGCACTACAACCCGGACGAAATTATCATGGGCAAGCGGATGGAAGACCATCTGCGGTTTGCTGTGGCGTGGTGGCACTCATTCGCATGGGAGGGGGGCGACCCCTTTGGCGGGCCTACATTCGAACGCCCGTGGTATCCACAAGATGACATGGGTCGCGCGCGCCTAAAGGCGGACATTGCTTTTGAACTGTTTGATCTTCTGGGCCAGCCATTCTTTTGCTGGCACGATGCTGATATTCGGCCAGAGCAGGGCAATTTTGCCGATAATCTGAGAACCCTTGAGGAAATCACCGATTACATTGGCGAAAAAATGCAGGCGTCTGGCACCAAGCTGCTTTGGGGTACGGCCAATATGTTCAGCCACCGCCGTTGGATGGCTGGTGCCAGCACAAACCCTGATCCTGAAGTGTTTGCATTTGCCGCAGCAACAGTGAAATCGTGCATGGATGCGACCCACAAGCTGGGCGGTGAAAACTATGTTCTTTGGGGTGGCCGGGAAGGCTATGAAACCCTTTTGAACACGGATTTGAAGGCCGAGTTGGACCATATGGGCCGGTTTTTGAACATGGTCGTTGAGTACAAGCACAAAATTGGGTTCAAGGGCACTATTCTCGTGGAGCCCAAACCGCAGGAGCCGTCCAAACACCAGTACGACTACGACGCGGCGACGTGTATCGGATTTCTCAGGAAGTACGGTTTGGAGGGCGAGGTCAAATTGAACCTCGAGCAGGGGCATGCGATCCTGGCCGGGCACAGTTTCGAGCATGAAATTGCGGTCGCTGCTGCCGAAGGGATGCTTGGTTCGATCGACATGAATCGAAACGATTACCAGTCCGGGTGGGACACGGACCAGTTCCCGAATAACACGCCAGAGGTTGCCTTGGCTTATTACTACATTCTGAAGGCCGGTGGTTTTACGACCGGGGGCACAAACTTTGACGCAAAGGTACGGCGCCAATCCATTGACGCAGAAGATCTTGTCGCAGCCCATGTTGGTGGAATGGACATCTGTGCCCGAGGCTTGAAAGCTGCGGCCGCCATGATTGATGACGGCGGTTTGGAGGACGCGTTATCAGAACGGTATTCAGGTTGGAGTACACCAGAAGCGGCGTCCATGTTGGACAGCAGTCTGGAAGAAATTTCCGCTCGTGTTCTGCGGGATAATACCAACCCTGAACCGCGATCCGGGCGTCAGGAAATTCTGGAAAATTATGTGCACAGGTTTGTGTAGCCAAGAAAAACTGCAACCGGGTACTGTCAAAAGAACATGGATCAGAACGGCCTAAGTCGTTCGTTGCTTTCGTTCATGAATAAGCGGTTCCCATCAGAACATTCCGGCCGGGAAGGACCAATTTCCGGCCTCGTGCGCTTAGTTTAATGATGCGAGTGGCTTGCGTAACTTGCTGCTCAACTCTTAACGCCCGATAAGTCCCAAGAGACTTTCCCGCTAGCCAGAGTAACTGTGGCCGTTTCAGGTGCATTTCGAGATTGAGCACGAGGTCGACTGATACAGGCTCCAAATTTCACGACTGTGCATTCAGGTTCATCAGATTTTCATGCTGCCGATTTGCCGAGCCAAAAGCTTCAATTCGTTAGCGTAAGCTAGACGAACCACACCGACCCGGTCACGGGTTTTGATCGACCCGCGTTTGGCTGAATGATGGCGCATATCTGCCTCTGCAATGCGACGCATCTTGAGCTGGCATTGCATGAGGTCATTGCGCACTTCGTTCAAAATCTGCTGCCGATCAGCCTCGGTCATGGCGTCAACTCCTTTTGGAGGGCAAATCATAGATGGGGTGTATGACTTGCCCCTCAGGTAGGGGTAGACACCTGAATTGACTTGTGAATTTAAGTCATTTTATTGGAGTTCTGGCGATTAGCTGACTGAAAAAGTTAAACCCGCGCCACCAACTTGCTAGCGGGGGCACAGTTGGCGACACGGGTCGCCACAGGTGCCGGTGGGTTGGGGCGGAGCTGTCGGTCAAGCCTAATGCAGCGCGAAATCGATGCGTGCCCAAGGCGGACCTTGGTCAGGCTGTTGGAAATGCCGGGGCAGCGAAGGATCAAAGACCTACTTACTTAACCCTGCGTCGAAAACGGTCACCATTTCGTTTCTAAGGCGATCCACGTCTTCGTCCACTGAAACGGAGTGATCGCAGGTGAATGACGGCAGTACCTCGACCCGGATCGTCCCGCTTTTGGGCAAGTGTTTGTCGCGCGGCATAAGCGCGTCGGATGCATGAATTACAATGGGCCGTATCGTGCGACCGGTGGCGCGCGCGACTATGACAGCTCCGGCTTTGAACGTGCCGAGGCTTTCGGAACTGGTGCGCGTGCCCTCTGGGAACAACACGACAGAGCGGCGTTCAGGCATAGCTCGGACGGCCTCGGTAAGCTTCTCAAGCGCCACCGCGCCACTTTTCCGGTCAATCTCTACCAGCCCTGCGCCCTTGAATCCACGGCTTAGCAGAACCGCATCGCACAGCTCCTTTTTGGCGGCGAAGGTGATCCACTTGGCGTCGGGCATGACGTCCATCAAAGCGAACCCATCCAGATGGCTGCGGTGGTTGATCACGATGATGCTGTTGGTGTCGGCGGCCAGTGCGGCCCTATCCGCTTGTGTCATCTCTGTTCGGATACTCAGCAGCCACAGAAGCCGCGAACAGGCACGTTTGACCAGCGGCCAGTACCAGCCGCGAAAACCTTGTCGTTTGCCGCAAAGCAGGGGCACAAAGGCGATGTACAGAAAATAGAATGGACCCAGCAGAAACAACGCGGCGCGTTTTATGACCCGCAGGCGAGCCGGGTCAATGGCCGCTAGTGCCGACCTTTCCTTTTGAGGCTGGAGTGACATAGGTTCCCGTCCGGTGTGATGACTGCCGGGAGAGGTTCAAGAGGTTTCTACGTCTGGCATTTGCTGCCTGCCCTCTGGGCGCACGGCCCGACAAGCACCCTGCACCCCGCCTCTATGCGGCAATGGTCAGGGTACATCAACAGAAAGTCTGACTTTGACGATTGAAATGGCAGGCTAAAGCCTGAAACCAGCCATTGCAATCGGTTGTTTCCTCACCCGGCACTTGTCGCAGAAACGGCATTGGTCCATTTTCAACAAATCAACGTCTTGGGGCGCAGGAGATGGAAAAACCGCAGACTAAGTTCACATCTGCTGGTAACGTCGCGGTAGCCTACCAGGTCGTAGGTGATGGTCCTGTGGATTTAGTTTACGCATCCGGGTGGCTTCACAACATAGATGTTGTTTGGGAACACCCTGGGTACAACCGTTTCCTTTCAAAGTTGGCTGGGCGTAGCAGACTTATCTTGTTCGATAAGCGCGGAACTGGGATATCCGATCGTGAGGTGGGTGCCCCAACGCTGGAAGAGCGCACCGATGACATACGTGCTGTTCTGGACGCGACGGGCTCGGAAAAAGCATCAATATTTGGTGTTAGCGAAGGCGGCAACATGACGACAATGTTCGCTGCCAGCTATCCAGAAAGGGTCAGCAATGTCGTTCTCGTCGGTTCCTATGCATGCCGCGCTTGGAAACCTGACTGGCCCTTCGGGGTGCGGCGGGGCGATTTCGAAAAGTTTCTCGAGAATATGCAACAGAACTGGGGCGATACTGCCGAGTTTCTGTCCGAGCGTGCCCCAAGCGTCTGGGAAGATCCCGCTGAACAAGCTTTCATGAGTCGGCTATTGGTCCAGTCTGGCAGCCCTGGAACTGCGGTCAACATCACCCGATTAAATTATGAACTCGATATTCGACCAATCCTATCCGCTGTGCATGTCCCTGCGCTGGTGCTCCATTCGCGCGGCGACCGTACAGTCTCGCTCGACGAGGCAGAGTACATTGCCGACACCCTTCCTTATGGAAGCCTGAAGATACTTGAGCGCGAAGACCACCTGCCATGGGTCGGCGACGTAGATGAAGTTGCAGACGAGATCGCTACGTTCGTAGGCGCCCCGGAAAGCGCTGAGTTTGGCGACCGTATCCTGGCAACGATCGTGATGACCGACATTGTAGGATCGACCAAAGCTGCGGAGGAAATGGGTGATGCCCGCTGGAGAGAGTTGATTGATGCCCATGACACCACAGCGGCTCGAATTATCGCCCGTCATGGAGGCAACCTCGTGAAGACAATGGGCGACGGTGTTTTGGCCACATTCTCTGGGCCGAGCCGAGCCGTCTGTTGAGCGCGCGAGCTTCAGTCCGAAATGTCAAAACTGGGGCTTACTCTGCGCGCTGGTGTTCACACCGGAGAATGCGAGCTTCGCGGTCAGGATGTTTCAGGCATCGCGGTCAACATGGCCGCTCGAATCCTAGATTTAACGCCCGGAGGTTCGTGCCGCGTGTCATCCATTGTTCGAGAACTGACGGCTGGTTCGGGTCTGGAGTTTGAGCAAGTTGGGACCCACCGTTTCAAGGGAATTCAGGGTGAATGGGTGTTGTACGCCATCGCGTGATCTCTCTGGGGTTGAAAATCAGTCGCTCATAAGGTCGCGTGTGATTGGTAGCGAGTGCATTGGGTCCTCTTTCCCCCAAACCCTCTTCGTCGTCTAATATAATGGATCAGGAGCAAGGATGCTCGGGACTCCCAGCCCTCTAGTTTTTATACATTTTTTATACTTAATCGGGCCCTGGTTACCATAAGGTTGGTGGTCGTGCTGGACGGAGTTAATGAGCTTTGGAACCTCGAATTCGGATCTGATGCGCAGATTGACAGCCGTCGCTTCCTTATCGTGACTCTGGTGGATGGCCGCGCGAGAGAACCTGGTGCTGGTTGGCGGCAAATTGCTATCTGGCTTGCGGGTCACGAGGGAATTGGACCGACTGATTGGTCAGCAGGACGCGCCCAAAACCATCATCTCGGACAATGGCACCGAATTCACCAGCCTCGCCGTGTTCGCATGGGCGCGTATCTTACTCGCTGGCGAATACAGGAGGCGACGGATGGGGCGGAAAACACTCAAAGAGGGTTTGGCCCTCGACCGCTCTTGACCCTTATGAACGCGGTCTGGCAACGCTGTTTCGTGTCACGATGGTGTGGTCCAGATACATCAATTCTGCAGGTGCTGTATTATCTTCGAGTAGGTCCAGAAGGATCTCCATCGCACGTTGCCCGATGAGATTCCGCGCCTGATGCACCGTCGTCAGTTCAGGCTGAAAAATCCGTGAAAACGGCACGTCGTCGAAACCCATGACGGAAATTTCGCCGGGGACCGAGTATCCATGTTTCTGTAGGCCCCGGATGACGCCCATCGCGGATTCGTCATTTGCGCAGAACGCAGCGGTGGTATCTGGATGCTGCGCGAACAGGTGATCCGCTGCCCGCTCTCCATCGCCGTAAGTGAAGCCGCCGGGAATGGTGCAGATTTGATCCGTTAGGCCGGTTTCCGTCATCGCCTGAATATATCCGGCCCGCCGGTCTTTGGTCAGCGCATTGCCTTCAGGTCCGGTGACATGCGCGATCCTCTGATGCCCCTGGGCAAGCAGATATTGCGTGGCATCAAACGCGGCCTTCTGGTTGTCGGTCCCGACATGCGCGTAGCCTGCGCCCTCTGGACGTTCCGAGATTGACACGATCGGAGTGCCCTCGGGCAGCATTCCGTCAGGGGGGGCAGTTCCGTTCAGAATCAAGGCCCCGTCCGCGCGCCCGTTGCGCAGGTTTTCGAGGATATTTTCATAGCGCGCGTCGTCCCCATTGGTGTTGCCGATCAGGATCGTCAGACTGGCGCGGGTCGCGACTTCTTCAATGCCCGACAGGATCTTGGAAAAGAATGGGTTGGCAATATCCGGAAGGATAACCAAAACCGTACCCGACCGGTTGCGCCGCAGCATCTGTGCTGCTGTATTGACGCTGTATCCTGTCTCGGAGACTGCCGCAAAAACCGCATCCCGAGTTTTTTTGGACACGATATCAGGAGATTGCAATGCCCGGCTGACCGTTGCGGTTGAGACACCGGCAACTCTGGCAACATCCCGAACTGTGGGCCTTTTGGTCGAACTTCTTGTCATGTTGAAAGCTTATAGCAGCGTGAAACAAAAAATGTAATGGTTTACATTCATCATGAAAACGATTACATAGATTCGCGGCAAAGATGCTTTTTTGGCCTTGGGAGGGGAAATGAAGCTGGGAGTTAATCTTCTATGCGTTGGCGGGCTGATCGGCGAAGCGCAACTGGATTTCTGTCAGCTTGCTGCTGAGGCCGGGTATGACGGTGTCGAAATTCCCGTCTTGGAAGGGCAGCCAGACCACTACGCCTGGCTGGGCGCTCAACTCGATGCACTCGGGCTTGAGAGGACCTGCACCGCGATTGTTCCTGACCCCAAAGCAGATCCAACCAGCCCAGATCCTCTGGTTCGGGCCAGAGGTGTCGCGCATCTGAATTGGATACTGGATTGTGCGACAGCACTTGGCGCGCAAACGATCGGCGGGCCTTTTTATGCGCCCATCGGACACTTTACCGGCAGCGGCCCGACGGCTGACGAATGGCAGCGCGGCGCAGAAGCCCATCGCGACATGGCAGGCACAGCGGCCAAGCGCGGCATGCTGCTGGCTTTGGAGCCTTTGAACCGGTTCGAAACCCATTTCCTGAATACTGCCGAACAGGCCGCGCAGTATTGTGAGCTGGTCGGCCACCCGGCTTTTGGGATCATGTACGACACCTTCCATGCGCATATTGAGGAAAAGGATCAGGCACAGGCGATTGCCTCCCTGTCCGGTCATATCAACGTTCTGCATGCCTCGGAAAACGACCGGGGCACGCCCGGCACGGGACAGATCGACTTTGGTGCGGTGTTCTCTGCTGTCAAGAAGACCGGATTTGACGGATGGGTGGTGATGGAGGCCTTTGGCGCAGGCGTCCCTGAACTTGCTGCAGCCACCCGGATCTGGCGGCCGATGTTCGAGGATCATCCGCAGTTGTTTCGCGACAGTGCCATGTTCATTCGCAATGGGTGGGCGCAGGCATGAGCGGCGATATCATCTTTGAGATGAAGGGGATCACCAAGGTGTTTCCCGGCATCAAGGCACTGGACGGGGTCAGTTTTTCCGCCCGTGCGGGCGAGGTTCACGCTCTGGTCGGCGAAAATGGCGCGGGTAAGTCCACTTTGATGAAGGTGCTGTCGGGCGTCTATCAGGCTGAAGAGGGCGATATTTTCCTGCGCGGTCAGAAGGTCCGGTTCCAGCACCCGCTTGAATCGCTCGCGCAAGGCGTCAGCGTGATTTATCAGGAATTCTCGCTGCTGCCCGACCGAACGGTTGCCCAGAATATCTTTCTGGGACGTGAACCCACACGCAGTTGGGGCCTGCTGGATACCGAGAAGATGCGGCGCGAAACGCAGGACGTGCTGGCGCTGTTTGGCGACCGTCATCGTTTCGGCCCGGAAACTTTGGTTAGCGATCTGGATGTCGCGCAACAGCAAATGGTCGAGATTGCCAAGGCTTTGTCGCTGAATGCGCAAGTGATCGTCATGGACGAGCCGACTGCGGCCCTCAACGATACCGAGTGTGATCTGCTATTCCAACTGGTTGATGATCTGCGCGGTCAGGGCCGCTCGATTGTCTACATTACCCACCGTATGCGCGAAATCCGTCGTCTGGCGGACCGTGTCACAGTGATCAAGGATGGCAAAGTCGCTGCTGCCTTTGACCATGTGCCCGAAACCGGCCGGATCGTCGAAGCCATGGTCGGGCGCGATATTGGGCACTTCTATCCCGAACCTGCGACACCGGAAGAAATCGGCGATGCGGTTCTGACAGTGCGTGGTGGCGGTAATGACCGGTTGTTCGACATTGATCTTGAGCTGCGCGCAGGCCAGATCACCGGGTTTGCAGGCGTTCAGGGGGCAGGTCGCACAGCGTTGGCGCTGGCTTTGTTCGGGGCAGAGCCTTTTGAAACCGGCACCGTGACAGTCGATGGGAAATCTGTCCCTCTTACCAGCCCGCGCAGCGCCGCCAAGGCCGGGATTGCGATGCTGCCCGGCGACCGCAAGGCCGAGGGGTTGATGCTGATGCAATCGGTCCGTGACAACGGCATGATTTCGGCCCGGGCCTTTTCCGGCACCTTGGGCGCGCCGGATAGAACGCCGATCACAACGCTCGATCAGATGGACGCGCTTTTTGATGCGTTCGATCTGCGCGCTGCGAATTACGAGGTCGAGATTCAGTCTCTGTCCGGTGGCAATCAACAAAAGGCCATCGTTGCGCGCTGGCTGTCCTTGGCCCCTAAGGTTTTGATCTTTGTCGAACCAACCCGAGGCATCGACGTCAACACCAAGGCGGGGATTTACGCTCAGATGCGCAAACTGGCGCAACATGGGGCGGCGGTCATGGCGATCTCATCCGACCTGCCCGAGGTGTTGGGCATCTCGGACCGGGTGCTGGTTATGAGCGACGGCAAGATCGTGGCCGAGTTCGGACATGGCGCCAGCGAAACCGAAGTCATGCACGCCGCGACAGAGGCGCATCTGGAATTGGAAGCCTCATGAATATCCCAAGACCTAAAAATCTTGCCGCGCTGGCCCCATTTCTGCTGCTTTTGGCGGCTATCGCGGTCTATGTCTCTGTCGCGATTGCAACCGGGCAGACCCAATATCTGACTGCTGAGAATCTTCTGGGCCTGCTGGGGCGCTCCATCGCGTTGGGGATCACAGCGATTGGGCAGACCTTTGCCATCCTGATCGCCTCGATCGACCTTAGCGTGGCTAACCTGATCTCGGTTTCGGCGGTGCTTGCGTCCTCTATCATGTCGGGTGATCCATCCATGATGCTGCCTGCAATTGCGGCGGTGTTGGCCGTGGGGGTTGTGGTCGGCCTGATCAACGGTCTTGTGATCACCCAGTTTGAGGTCAATCCGCTGATCGCCACGTTGGGCATGGCGCTGATCCTGCAAGGGCTGCTGAGCGCGACCTTCAACAACTTTGCCGGAGAGGTTCCGGAAGAGTTTCAGGTCTTTGCCTATGGGCAGGTTGGCGGCATCTCGATCAGTCTGATTTTCCTGATCGCGCTGACCGTGGCCGCGTGGGTTTTTCTGCGCTTTACCCGCGCAGGCTCCAATATCTATTCGGTCGGCGGCAACCCAGACGCATCCAAGCTTGCGGGGATGCGGACGACGCGCGTCGTTATCATGGCGCATGTGATCTGTTCGGTCTGCGCCACTATCGCGGGGCTGTATCTGGCAAGCCGCCTACGCTCGGGCGCGCCGTGGATCGGTCGGGACGGGGTTTATGATCTGGAATCCATCGCTGTGGTGGTGATTGGCGGAACGGCTCTGTCCGGCGGTCGCGGCGGGGTTTGGGGCACGCTGATGGGCGTGATGATCTTTTCTCTGATCGACTCGATCTTCAACATTGCGGGCGTTGATGCCTTTGCCAAACAAATCCTGCGCGGGGTCATCATCGTGGCCGCGGTCGCCGTCTACGCCGTGCGCAGCCGGAGGATCGAGGCATGATGGCCCGACTGAAACAGATCAACCCGGTCTTTCTGGTTCTGGCTCTGCTATTCGTGGCGATCGCGATCCTTTCGCCGTACTTCCTGCAACCGGCCGGGTACATGAATTTCCTGAAACGGGCCGCGCCAATTGCGATTTTGGCGGTGGGGCAGCTTTACGTCATCAACTCGGGCGGGTTCGACCTGTCGGCGGGGGCATTGGTGACGCTGACGGTGATCGGAAGCTCGATCCTGCTGGACGGGGATGCCAGCGCGACGTGGTGGGTTATCCTGGCCATGCTGGGGGTAGGTGTGATCGTCGGCACGGTGAACGCGCTGGTGGTGTCGTGGCTCAAGGTGCCGTCGATCATTGCTACGCTGGGGATGATGATCACCCTCAGCGGGATTGCCCTGACATGGTCGGGCGGAGCGCCGCGCGGATACCTGCCCGAAAATTTCCGGTTCTTCGGCCGTTATCTGATTAAGGACTTGCCGCTGATCAAAATCCTGCCCGTTGCGGTGATCGTGATGGTCGTGGTCTGCGTCGCGATGTGGTGGCTGATGCACCGCACCAACTATGGCAAGCGGTTGATCGCCATGGGTGACAACCCAAAGGCCGCATTGTTAGCCGGAGTCCCACTCACGGAAACCCGAATTGTCGCCTTTGTCATGTCTTCGGTCTCGGCTGTACTCGCAGGAATATTGCTGGGCGGGTTCGCGGGCGTGTCCACCGATGTGGGGGTCGGGCTGGAATTGCAGGCCATCACCGCTGCCGTCATTGGCGGGGCGCAGTTACTTGGCGGGCGCGGCACCGTGGGGGCCACCATCGCAGGCGCGCTGGTGTTGCAGGCGATGTTCACGCTGCTCAACATTTTGGGCTTTCCCAAACCCATCCGGGACGTGGTGCAAGGGCTGATTTTGATCTCGGCGGTTGTGATCGCCGGATACCGACGACGCCGATCCGGGGGATAGGCGCCCCAAACAATTCAGAGGAGGAAACAAGAATGATCAACAAATTCACGGCAACAGCCCTGACAACGCTGGCGTTGGCTTTGCCCGCCCAAGCGCAGAACTTCGACGACCCGGTCGAATTCGCAAAACAAAAAGACATGCTGGGCGCGGCAGCCAATGGCGATGCGACAACCCCTTGGCTGCAGTACTATGGCGACGTGATGGCGGATACTTCGGGCTTCAAGAAAGATGGCCCGCACACGATCTGTTTCTCGAACGCAGGCGTGAACAACCCTTGGCGCGTGGTTGGTTGGAACACCATGCAGGCCGAGGTCGAACAACATGACAACATCGCCGAGTTCGTTGTAACCGATGCCGAAGGCTCGGACGATAAACAGATCGCCGATATCGAGGACCTGCTGGCCGGTGGCACCTGTGACGCGCTGATCGTGTCCCCCAACACAACGGCTGCCTTGACCCCTGCTGTTGAAAAAGCCTGCGAGCAACTGCCAGTGATCGTGTTTGACCGTGGCGTGAATACCGATTGCCCGGTCACGTTCATCAAGCCAGTCGGCGGCTATGGCTTTGGCATCCAGTCCGGTGAATTCATCGCCGCCAATGCGCCCGAAGGCTCGGACGTATTGATGCTACGCATCCTGCCCGGCGTGGACGTTCTGGAAACCCGCTACTCTGCCGCCAAGCGCATTCTGGAAGAAGCCGGTCTGAACATCGTCGGTGCCGAGTTCACTGATGGCGACCGCGCCAAGACCAAGGCGATTGTCGAGGACTATATCCAGCGCGGCAACCAGTTGGGCGCGGTCTGGATGGACGCGGGCGCAACCTCGGTCGCGGCGATCGAAGCGTTCGAGGATATGGGTCTGGACGTGCCGATCGTCACTGGCGAGGACCAGCAGGACTTTTTGCAGAAATGGCAGGAGATTGGCATGAACACCATCGCGCCGACCTACCCGACCTATCAGTGGCGCACGCCCATTCTGGCAGCTTTGAAAATTTTGGATGGTGAGGCGATCCCCGGACCGGAATGGAACCTGCCGCAACCGGCGATCACCAATGACAACCTGGGTGATTTCGTAAACGCATCCATGCCTCCGCTGCACTATGCGGCCTGTGGCTGCGAAGGCATGCCGGGCTATCCGGAACGCTGGGGCGGCAAGTAATCGCCTTAACTCGTCAGGCCCCGGTCGGGGCCTGACACACAGGATTTTCATGGGAGGCTGATATGCCGGGTACGATCAAAGGACCGGGGTTATTTCTGGCGCAGTTTGCGGATAATGTTGCTCCGTTCAATTCGCTGGGATCGATTGCGGAATGGGCAGCGGGTCTGGGGTACAAAGCCGTTCAGATCCCGACATTTGACGGGCGGCTGTTCGATCTGGACAAGGCCGCAGACAGCCAGACCTATTGCGACGACCTGCTGGGCACCTGCCGCGATGCGGGCGTTGAGGTCAGTGAACTGTCGACCCACCTTCAAGGCCAATTGGTCGCCGTTCATCCCGCTTACGATCAGTCCTTTGACGCCTTCGCGCCCGAGACCGTGCATGGAAACCCTCGGGCGCGGCAGGACTGGGCTGTGGACCAGGTCAAGAAAGCCGCCGTCGCTGCACGGCGCATGGGGCTGGATACGACCGTCAGCTTTACCGGATCGCTGGCCTTCCCCTATCTTTATCCGTGGCCGCAACGCCCGCAGGGTCTGATTGAGGAAGCTTTTGCCGAGCTTGCCCGCCGCTGGCGTCCGATCTTCGATGCCTATACCGATCAGGGCGTTGCCATTGGCTTTGAAATCCACCCCGGGGAGGACGTGTTTGATGGTGCCACCTTCGAGATGTTCCTCGACGCCGTAGACGGGCACGAGGCCTGCCAGATCAACTATGATCCCTCGCATTTCCTGCTGCAGCAGATGGATTATCTGGAATTCATCGACCTCTATCACGAGCGCATCTGCGCCTTTCACGTCAAGGATGCCGAGTTCAACCCGACTGGGCGGCAAGGTGTCTATTCTGGCTATCAGGGCTGGACCAATCGGGCCGGCCGCTTCCGCTCACTTGGCGACGGACAGGTGGATTTCAGCGCGATTTTTTCGAAACTGACGCAGTACGGCTATGACAGTTGGGCGGTGCTGGAATGGGAATGCTGCCTGAAATCCCCCGAACAGGGGGCCGCCGAGGGCGCGCCTTTCATCGCGCGCCACATCATCGAAACCACGGACAAGGCCTTTGACGATTTCGCAGGGGGCGAGGTCGATCAGGCCATGATCCGATCCATGTTGGGGTTGGGCCAATGAAAACGTTGAAACTGGGTATGGTCGGGGGCGGGCAGGGTGCCTTTATTGGTGGCGTCCACCGCATCGCCGCCCGACTGGATGGACAATGGGACCTGGTGGCGGGGGCACTGTCATCCGACCCGCAGCGTGCGGAAACCTCGGCACAGGAGTTGGGCATCGAACGGTCTTATTCTGATTTCCGCCAGATGGCGCAGGCCGAAGCTGCCCGTGACGACGGCATCGACGCGGTGGCCATCGTAACGCCCAACCACATGCACGCGGACCCGACCATCGCGTTTCTTGAGGCCGGGATTCACGTCATTTGCGACAAACCATTGGCGGCCACGGCTGAGGATGCCGCACGGATCAAAACTGCAGCCGAAGCGTCGTCTGCGCATTTCATCCTGACCCACAATTACACCGGTTATCCGATGATCCGTCAGGCGCGTGAGATGGTGCGGACGGGCGATCTGGGCAAACTGCGGCTGGTGCAGGTGGAGTACGCGCAGGACTGGCTGACGGAACCCGCCGCGTCTGACAACAAACAGGCCGACTGGCGCACCGATCCCGCGCGATCCGGGGCAGGGGCCATCGGGGATATCGGCACCCATGCCTTCAATTTGGCCCATTTCGTAACGGGTGAGGTCCCCTCGCATCTGGCAGCAGACCTGTCCAGCATGGTTCCAGACCGGCAGGTGGATGACAACGCCCATATTCTGCTGCGCTATGCCAGCGGCGCGCGGGGAATGCTATGGGCCAGTCAAGTTGCCGTCGGCAACGAAAACGGCTTGCGCCTGAGGGTCTATGGTGATCGCGGTGGGCTGGAATGGTCGCAGGAACATCCAAACCATATGCACTTCACCCGCTTTGGACAGCCCACTCAAACCCTGACACGCGGCGGTGCCGGAGCCTCTGATGCCGCCAACGCAGTCACGCGCGTGCCGGGCGGCCACCCTGAAGGCTATCTGGAAGGTTTTGCAACGCTTTATGCCGAGGCCGCCGCTTTGATAAGAGGAGACCGAAGCGTCGACTTGCTGCCCGACCTGCAAAGCGGGTTACTGGGCATGGCGTTTATTTCCGGCGCGCTGGAGTCTTCAAAGAAAGATTCTTGCTGGTACCGTTTTCCTTCGAATGTTCTGGATTCCTGAAAATTTGCGCCAGCTTGCCGATAAGGGCAGAAATTCCCGTAATCGTCTTGTAGCTAGCTCAAGGCATTGTACGTGGCGTTCGATCTAGGGAAGAATTGCGAATAGGATCAGTATGAAGCGGCCTTGGACGCTCAGAAACCAACGATGGTTCTGATGTGAAATTCGATCCTGAGTGTCGAAATCATCATAGCGTAAGCTGAGCGTCTGGCCCCGCGTCAAGCATTCCCGGAAAGTTCAGCGGTGCGTGTTGGGCCTCGACCGTCAGTTCACGGTGCCCTGACAGGTCGGGCTTGAAACCGACCCCGCTGCCTGAGGTAATATGATGGCGCCACTGGCCTCCTAGCGAAGTCATCGGGAGCAGTATCGAGACCACTCAGCCCCGGCAAAAGTCCGAGTTCGTTGTGTTCGGCAAGGACGAAGACGGCATTCCTGACGGTGCAAGCGTCGATACCGAAGGCGATGTTTGGATCGCGGTACCCGGCGACGCGCAGGTTGAGCGCCGCTTGCCAGATGGGTGTCTGGATCTGGCCGTGAAAACACTGGCCACGTATCCGACTGTGTGGGCCATTGGCGGGGAAAATCGGGATCAACTTTACATCACCACGCAGTCAAAACATCTGGACGCCATGGGGCTGGCCGACAACCCCGACGAAGGCACTCTTTTTGTGGCGCAGGCAGACTATCAAGGCCTGCCCGAAACACCGTTTGAACCGAAGTGACCAAAGACCTAAAGCTACACAAAGACAGAGCAAAATTGATCGAAGCTGTTGTCCCTAAGTTTTACGCCACCATTCTTTGAACGGCTGCATTCCGGGTTCTCAAAATATGCGACCATGCACTAGGGCCTGAGGACGAGATTAGCCAAGCGGAGCCAAGGCCGGTATCAAGCCATCTACAAGATACAGCTCGACAGTGGTTTATGTTGTGCTTTGAGATACGGAGGCCCTTCCGGCGCCGCATAGCGGAACAATCTGCCTTGGTACCTCTATTCGCTGAGTATGGTGTCCACGGGATGCGGCGGTTAACATGATTGACAGATCGGTATAATTGGCCGCCTTGAAATTTGGCGTGGACATCATTCTCTCGCTGCCCAGCCTATAGGATCTGTCAGTGTATTCCCGATCGCCAAAGTAGCGGTTTACTGGCCCGGAGACGACCGCTGACGACTGGTTTCAGGGTGGCTGAAGGCGGTCTCAGGTTCTGGCGGGTGGGGGGGCACTGTCGTTCAGGTCTAGTGTCGCAAAGGACTGTTAAGAGCTCAAATTGCTAACTGCTGGGCTCTACATGAATAACTACATACCGGCGATATCGGTGATTTCCAGAAAGTTGGTTAGGGTCGCGTTGGATTCAAATTTTTACCTTAAATTGCTGCCAAAAGACGTGGACGTGCCGCATGGGCATACTATTGTGGTTTGCCTGTGCGAAGAGACACATTCGATATCTTCTCCCAACACCTACCGACAGGTGTCTGAACGCTCAGCTTCTCTTTGAAGGCTTGCGGAACGGTCTTGCTTCTCCGCCCTTGCCGTTTCTGTGTTTTGAACGAGATGCGTTGGAACCTTTGTTTTTAGCCTTGTGAAGCGCTTTTCGTGCTCTCAGAGATTTAGATGAGTCAGAGGCGTTCTCGTCATGTTTTTGCCCCTTCTTTCCCTTCGCGGTGGGCTGTGATTTTTCCGTTCCGTTCTCGCTTGTCCGCTGCGAGCGCAAAGCATTTGCCTGCTTTGGTTTGTCTTCTCTAGCTTGCCTATCCGATGTGCTTGCCGCGGGCTTTCTTCTGTCCTTTGGGCGTTCGGACGCAATCTGGGCATTTTGCTCTGAGCGTTTGGAGGTGCGCGCAGCATTTGACGGTTTGCCTGACCCAGGCCTTTTGTTCTTGGCAGCGTCGTTTGATGAATGTGGTGCCGCAGGTGGCCCCTTAGGCGAGGCATCGAAATCTGGTGTGCCCGCCAGCTCAGTCAGCGTCGCACCTTGCTCTATGGTGAGTTCGGCACCCAATTCTTTTTTCATTGCAGGCACTGCATCATTGGCAATCTCGACAAAAGTCTCTTGGTATTGAACGCGGATTGCGCCGATGGCGTCTTTGGAGAGACCCGCATTGCGGCACAGCATTGGCAACAACCAACGCGGCTCTGCACGCTGTTTGCGCCCCAAGGAAAGTGAGAACCAAGTGCTTGGCCCAAACGCCGCGCGCGTTTCAGATTTGCTTTTTTTAGTCTCTGACACCGTTCCCAGAATCTCCGGCGCTGAGTGGCGCTCTCGGTAGAGGCGCAAATAGGCTGCCGCGACCTGCTCTGGTGTCCTTCCCTTAAGCAGCCGTTCTGCAAAAGCCGTTTCCTCGACGCTTGGCAGCTCATCTAAGGCAGGATTGGAAATGATGCGCGCCTCTTCCCGAGCGAGCACCTCATCCGCTGAGGGAGGGACGCCCCATTCGGCCTCCAACTTGGCCGTTTTCAGCAATCGTTGCGCCTTCGAGCGGTGCCGTCCTGGTACGATCAAGATGGACATTCCTTTGCGCCCGGCGCGGCCCGTGCGCCCCGAGCGATGCAGTAAAGTTTCCGCATTCGACGGGAGATCTGCATGGATCACCAACTCCAACCCTGGAAGATCAATGCCACGGGCGGCCACGTCTGTCGCAACGCAGACCTGCGCGCGCCTGTCACGCAAGGCTTGCAGTGCATTGGTGCGCTCTGTCTGGCTGAGTTCCCCTGAGAGTGAGACGACAGAAAAACCCCGATTGGAGAATTTTGCGGTCAGACGCGCAACCATGGATCGGGTATTTGCAAACACGATCGCGGTTTGTGCGTCGTGATAGCACAGCAAATTGATGATTGCTTTTTCGATATCTGACGGGGCTACGTTCAAGGCGCTATAGGTAATGTCCGAATGCTGTGCTTCTGCGTTTCCAACCTTGATCCGCTGCGCGTCTTCCTTCTGGTAAGTCTGGGCAAGCTTGGCGATTCCTCGCGGAACAGTGGCCGAGAACATCAAGGTGCGGCGGTTTTCAGGCGTTTGGTCAAGGATGTATTGAAGGTCTTCGGCGAACCCCATGTCCAACATCTCGTCGGCTTCGTCGAGAACGACAGTCCGCAAATCGCTCAGATCGATGACGCCACGTGAGATATGATCACGCAGCCGTCCGGGTGTGCCGATCACGACATGCGCGCCGCGCTCAATCGTCCGGCGCTCGGTGCGGGCATCCGTGCCACCGACGGCTGACGCAGTGACTATTCCGGCCTCGGCAAACAGCCAGTCGAACTCTCGCCGGACTTGCAAGGCCAGTTCGCGCGTGGGTGCGATGACCATGGCCAGCGGCACGGCTGGTCGGTCCAACCGACCGTGCTTGTCGAGAAGCTCTTTCGCCATCGCCAGCCCGAAGCCTACGGTTTTGCCAGACCCGGTTTGCGCAGAGACAAGCAGATCTTTTCCCGCCAGCGCTTCATCTGACACAGCCTTTTGTACAGGCGTCAAGCCGCTGTAGCCTTTTTGGGAAAGTGCTATGGATAAGGTTTTCGGAAGGTCAGAGAAATCTTGCATGGGTCACCAAATGCCGGGAAAGACCTGGCGATAGTGGTATTTGGTGCGGATGTATAGTCCGTAAACTGCGTTTGAAAGAGAATGTGTCAATCACAGGAAATGGACTTTTTCACCCGCTCAACCGATGGCCGCCGTGAGAGTTTTGATTAAACCAAATTCGAAATCGTACGTTTGCCGTTAGCACGCATTTGAACAAAGGCTTCATGGGTAGTGTTTTCCTTCAAGGTGGGGCATTAGCCGTGCACGTGCCTTGCGCGCCTTTAAACCTGACTGGGTGCCCGTTTGCTGAATCGGACAACCCAAAAGATTAGCCTGACGGAACCTGGCCAGACGTATTTTGAAAACGCCCGCAGGATGATAGAAGAAACCCGCCCGATCGAAGGCCGACTTCATGCCATCGGGGACAGACCTTACGGCGAATTGCGCATGAGCGTTCCAGTCGTCTTCGCCCATGGATGCCTGAACCACTGGTTTCCCGAATTTCTTGAGCGCTATCCCGATGTCACTTTGAACATCGACGTCTCCGAGCGACGCGCCGACATGATTTCCGAAGGCATTGATCTATTGGTGCGGATCGGAGCATTGCGACCGTCGGACTTCATCACCCGCGAGTTGTTCAAGGCCAGACGTCTTACTGTCGCCGCACCGTCTTACTTGGAGCGCAAGGGGCTGCCGATCCATCCCAGTGATCTGACCAACCACGATTTGATAGATTTCACAGCACATGGAACTTCGCAGAGCTGGACATATCCCGGGCAAAATTCTGAAACGATTAATGTTCCAATCGCTCCCAAGGTTCGCTGCAATGACGCGCAAACCGAGAAAGCATTTGCGCTGGCGGGTCGCGGCATTACGCGCCTACCAGAACTTGCTTGCCAAAAGGAGAATTCGAGAGGCTTTTTAGTTCCGATCCCGGAAGAGTACAGCTCGCCACCCGCCGGAGTGAATGTCATCTAAGCAAGCCGCTCAAATTTGCCGGCTAAGACCCGTGCAATGATTGATTTCTTGGCAGAATAGAGTAGCAAGTGTTCCCGTGACGGCGCATAAATTTCGCTGCGCGAACGAATTCCTTGGCTTTGGTACTTTTTTTGACAGCGGACTTTCAACGGAAATTGTTGAATGGCAACTATGTCCGCAGGGCAGTCATTCATGCCTGGCGTAGCGAATGGCGGCTTCCAGGAAAAAGAAAACAAAGCGGAACTCCGCCGGCAACCCGCTAGGCGCCGCCGAGGGTTATGTCTACGAGGGTGGTCTTCGGTTGACGACATAGCGGTCTCGTAATCGGCCCTCCAGCGGTCGACCTAGCGGTCAGAAGTGCCCCCGAAACCGAACCAATTTCTCGGGCTTCGCCAAAAAGCTGTGTCTAATCCTCGCACGGCAAGGATTCCTACCACCCCAGCCAGTTCATCAGGACATGGAACGAGACTAGGCACTTGGGATTAAACCCTCCGAGAAATGCCCCCGTTTATGCCCCCGTTCAGATCACACGCGTCTTGCTAGTTTGTCTTGCTGTCTGCACGTCAGCGGTGACCTCCCCCAAACAGAGTGAGAGGCCGATAGCAGTCATGGCTGAGTAACGTCGGATATAGGATTAAGTAATTGAAAACGAATGATAAGTGAGAATGCTCAAAGTAGCAGCGGCCAAGACTAAACACCACTCACGGGTTACGCTTGAGTCGACACGCACCGATGTTTCTATTGGGTGATGAAGGCTTTGTACCGCTTAAGTTCGCGGCGTCTGCATCGAACCGAGGCTTGGTCGAACCCTGGTGGATAAACCAGTTCAGTCTCCTGTACCCAATTTAGCCAGGATAGAGGCCCGCATTTCTGCAAAAACCAGATTCCCTTTCAATTCTTCGATTTTTTTCCGCCGCCATTCCACCCCTTTGTCATGAAGAGCTTTGATCTCTGGATCCGCGAGCAGCGCATCCATTTCCGCCAGCATGCGGTCACGGTGGCGCAAGATACTGGAGTCCTTGGCGCCTGATCTATTCATTTTTGCCCAGTAGTCCATGTCCATTGTCTGCCTATAGTGGTTGACTCGTCCTCGGTCACGCTTAACGAGGAACGCGTCGACAGACCCAACAGCGTAATGGTTTATCTGGGCCACCTCATAGGAAAAGCTGCTGACTGGGCGCGTCAGGTTGTCGTCCTCCCCTAATATCCGCCCGTCGGGTGACATCCAGACGAAATCGGCACCCTCCACGACAATAGGGCCGTGGGTGCCGAACCGCTCGATATCATTGGTTGGCCGGAACAGCGTTTTTGCAAATCTGTTTTCCATGCCGCCGTCGCCGATGGAACGTTCACTATCAAAGAATGTGTTGGTAACCAGCTGATCGGCATATTCGATTACATCGCGGCACCCAAAAAGCTTCCAGGTCACAGGAATGGAAATCGAACCAACCTAGCTTTCTTCAAAAACAGTGAACTAATACGGAACAAAGCTCGCGCCCCTCCGCAATAACGGTGGTGAATTTCTGCAGACTTCGCATACACTCGAAAAGTGACATGGCCCGGCCTCTTCGTCGGAAAGAGTGGGCGGCGTTCTTAAATGGGTTGTTGAGTGATCTGCCTGTGCATTGTTTTTCCGGGCAGCAATTTCGGGGAGTGCTGCTTTGAAAGATAAAAGCATTGTTATTAAAGGGGATTACTGCGAGAGATACCTAAAACACGCCATCCATCCACCCCTCGTGAACGATGTCTATTTCAGGAAGCGATTTCCAGCCTTCCTTCAATGAGTATACAAAATGGACCACTCAGGTGGGGCTGATCACCAAACCTCCCACATGCTGCCCAGCGGACCAATGTCCGCTCTCTGAACTGGTGCGCTGGTAGCTGACTTCAATCAAGAGGTCAGAGTTTCCACTCGAACCCAACAGCTTTTTCAGACTCCTCCCAAAGCCGTGTCATGACAGCTTTGTCATAGGCGTGAGCGTTCAGCGTGCCCTTGCCGACCGGGCCGACCGCTTCCATTCGGCCCGTCGGGCCGTAGAGCGCCCGTTGCTCGGTCAGGGCCTCTTCTGTCGCGCACATGACCTCTGGGTATGAGCCCTGTTCCGCAGTCTGTACCATCGGTGTCTTGGTCATCAGCCACCAGATGAACCGCATCGTGCGGCTGCCGCTGGTGGTTATCAGCGATGTGGCTGATGAGCCGGGATGACAGACGAAGACCTCGACTTCTCTGCGCCCTGCAGCGGCCAGCCGGTCCTGCAGCTCATAAGCAAACATCATCTGCGCCAGCTTGCTCTGCGAATAGGCGGTGTTCGCTCCGTAGTCCTCATCCCAGTTCATGTCGCCAAACTTGATGGTCTTGAGACCCATGTTGTAGCCGAGGCTGGCGACGACCACGATCCGGCCTTTGCTTTCTTCGATGCGATCAAAAAGCAGACCATTGAGCAGAAAGTGCCCGTAGTGATTGGTACCAAGCTGGCTTTCGAACCCGTCGACGGTCAGCTTGCGCGTCGGCACCTGCGCGATGGCCGCGTTGTTGATGAGCGCGTCGATCCGAGGCATCGTCTTCAGAACCTCTTCGGCAGCCTCGCGCACGCTGTCCAGGATTGACAGGTCCATGCGTATGTAGCTCACGTCGGCTTTCGCGCCGAATTCCTGTTTCAAGCCCGTGATGGCCGCCTCGGATTTCTCGGCTGAGCGGTTCAGCATCACCACCTTGGCGTTCTTCTTCAGAAGAATGCGCGCGGCTTGAAAGCCTGCGCCAGCGTTGGCGCCAGTGATGATGTAGGTCTTGCCTGACTGGTCGCCGAGGCGCTCGGGTGTCCAGCCTTTGGGTCCGAATGTCGTATCTGCCATTTTCTGTCTCCTGCCGGCCCAAGCTGGCGGTTTAAGGTGTTGTTGCTTGAATGCACAGATAGAACCTGACTGGGCACGGAAACAGGCGATATACTCTCGATTACTTGCCCAATCGTCTCAGCCCCATTGCAAAGATGAAAGTCCTCTGCCAGCTAGAGTGCATGAACAAAGACCAGATCAAAGACCTTATCGAGCGACGTCTGCCAAAGGCAGGCCTCGTCGATACCGCGTTGAAAGGCGTCCAGCTTTTCCGGGTGACCGAGGCCATGCCCTGCGTGCCTGCTGTCTACGAACCCACGGTGGTGGCTATTCTCAGTGGCAGCAAGGAAGCTGTTCTGGAGGGTGAGCACCACGTCTATGGCAGCGACAAATACCTGCTGTGCCCCATGACTTTACCGGTGGAGGCGGGCACGCCATTGGCGTCCAAGGACGATCCTCTGCTCGGCGTGGTGATTACGCTGGAGCCACGGATGATGCGCGAGCTCACCATGGAGATCGAGGCCGCCGCTGGTGGCAACAAACAATTGCGGGATGGCGCGCCATCGGCTTTGGCATTGGCGTCCTGGGATAGTGGTTTCACGCAGGCATTGCTGCGGCTTCTCGATCTGCTCGACAATCCGGTTGAGCTGGAGGTGCTCGGGCAGGGGCGAATGCGCGAGTTGTGTTACGCGGTGCTCATGGGCGAGGCCGGGGCCTCCGCAAGACGAGCCTTTGGCGTCGGCAACGAAATCGCGCGCACCATCGACTACGTCTCAAACCACTTGAATGAAAAGGTCACCATCGACGATATGGCCGACCACGTCGGCATGAGCCGGGCGGTCTTCCATCGGCGTTTCAAAGAAGCCACGACAATGTCTCCAATACAGTTCGTGAAATCTATGCGGCTGAACAACGCCGCCATGAAGATTGCCGAAGGAAAGACCGTGTCGGAGGCGGCATGGGACGTAGGTTATCAAAGCTCGTCTCAGTTCAGCCGGGAGTTCAAACGGATGTACGGCCAGTCGCCTCGGCAATGGAGCCATGCGGCGCAGGGGCCCGAACGAATGGCCTAAGGTGCAACAGTGAGCTTACGTTTGAGACGAATGTCCGTTTGAGGTGGTGCTACGGTCATTAGGTGCGTTGTACCGAATGATGGATTTGTCCGCACCCCGGTCATTTAGCCAGTCCGCAACCAACAAAGTCTGTTTTGAAGAAAAAACAAAGTGAGCACCCGCGGCAATCCGCTAAGGGCCGCCGAGGGTTTAGCCCCAAGTGCCTAGTGTCGTTCCATGTTCCGATGATCTGGCTGGGGTGGTAGGAATCCTTGCCCTCCGATGATTGCTAAGGGCTTTTCAGCGAAGCCCGAGAAACTAGGGCGGTTTCGGGGGCGGAGCGGATGTTCATGTCTTACGTAGCGAAGGACTTGTTAGAGCCCCATTTGTTTTGGAACACCGTTATGTTTGAGAAACGGAGGATCGAGAATGGCGAACAAGAGACATAGAAGCAGAGCCTCAAGACCGGTGACCGCAACACCGCCCGCGTCCGAGCCGCTGAAGTCAATGCGCGGTTCGAGACACTGGTTGAACAGGTTCGGTCGCAATCAGAGGAGACTCTGTCTGCACCGGAGACCAATGCTGACGTTCCCGATTGGGTTAACCGGCCAGAGACGTCTCTCGTCCGTCTCCGGGCCACTCTGGAGGATTCTGGATGCAATCTGGAGCGGTCCAGCTTCGCCAGACCAACTGCACCGGTAAGGGTGCTGGTTCGAGACCTGAGCCGTGCTTATCTTAACAAGCGCAGTAATGAGCTAAGACCCAGCGGGTTCAAATCGGTCCGATACTCTGTCGGGTTATTCACCAGTCGATATGGTGACCAGTCGGTTTGCAGTTTATCCAGAGCAGATGGAAGAGAGTTTCTGTCCGCAATAGCCCAACTGTCTCCAATGATCGGCAAGTCAGAGCGAACCCGTGGGCTGACCCTGGACCAACTGGTCGCGTACTCGTCTCGGGGGTCGGTGACTATTACAGCCAGAACCCAGCGGCGTATCTGGTCTCAGGTCAACCACTTCCTCGACTGGGTGGTCTATGAGGGGCATCTGGAACAGAACCCCTTCCGAACCGTTCTCTTCGATCGCAAGGTGCGCCCTCAACCTTATGCCGTACCGACTGACGATGAAGTAGTGCGATTGCTGGGAGCCAAAGACCGGGAGTTACATCCAGTTCTGCTGACCTGCCTATTGACAGGGATGCGAGCGGGGGAAGCGGTCGGGTTACTCCGGGAAGACCTCGTGGCCAAGGGCAACCTCGGGTGCTTCGTTCATGTTCAGCCCAACGAACTGAGACTGCTGAAGACCGACGCGGCGGAAAGACTGGTTCCGGTTCACCCAGTGCTGGATGAGACCTTCCGGCAGTTACCTTCATCTGGTCCTCTGTTCCCTGACCTTACCGTGGCGCATGTCACCAAGGGGTTCGCGCGGCTACGACGGCGGCTAGACTTGGAGCGACCGGGACTGGTGTTTCATTCGACTCGCAAGTGGTTCATCACCCAGTGCGAACGAACTGGTGTCCCTGAGCACTTCACTGCTTCTCTGGTTGGTCACCAATCGGCACGGTCGGAGAACGGGATCACCTACGGCATCTACTCGGCGGGCATTAGTGACGAGCAACGGCGGTCGATCGTCGATCAGATACGGCTTCCGGTATGACCTTCCCTGACATCGACGCGTTCGAGGAGCGAGCTGCTATCGCTGAATACGATGGTGGTTGCACCCGTAAAGCGGCGGAAGACTTGGCTGCTCGGGCTCAGGGGTTTTGTGATGCTGAAGCCTACTGGCAGTGGTTGGCGGACTAAGTCGTCAACCGTAGACCACCCTGACAACTAACCCTCGGCGGCCCATAGCGGGTTGCCCGGGGGTGCTGACTTTGCTTTCTTTTTTCTAAATGCCGCCACTCGCTGCGCTAGGCATGAATGACTGCAATGCGGACAAAGATGGCATCCACAAGGCTCACTGAAAAATGTCCCGACATGGTTGTTGGCCAGTTTCCTGCCTAAAGGAAAAACAACAGTACTGCCTTATCAGAACCGAACGCTTAAGTTTGCACCGAGGCCATGCTCTTGGCCGTTGGAGCGAACTGAGTAGCCATATCCTGCCGCTAGTCTCGCCAGATCAGAAATCTGATACCCTAGCCCTAGACCAAGCACGAAGCCATTTGCCCCTCGGTTTTGTCCGACTTGTGTGAACGTGCCAAATATCGGGCTCGTTACAGTGATTTCGTGCTCACTGTCTTTGTTGGCAAAGAAGTCATATTCATACCGGGCAAAGGCGATTGGGGTTAGCAAACCACTCTCTGTCAAGAAGTCGCGTTGATAATCAACTCCAATGGAAGCGACCAGGGACTCCGCGTTCGCTTTTTCAATTGAGTAGTTGAAATCACCACCGCCAGTCTCGGAGCCTGAACCTTGTTGAATACGCCCGTAGTTCAATCCAAAAACCGTAGAGACCCTTGCACCGCTGTCCAGGTTAAGCAGCTTCCGTGCCTGGATACCGGCGTGAATTCCTTCTTGGTCCAAATCAGACTTTGCCTCGCCTCCCGTAAAGCCATCAACAGAAGGGTTATTCCGGTTGGCGTCCGTTTCGCCGAACATGTAACCGATCAGCCCAGAGAACTCCCATGTTCCGTTTGTTGTACGCCCATAGACACCCACGTGATAGCTGTCGGTCGAAAAGTCCTGATCGACTTGATCGTGCTCATCCATGGAGGACGTCCCGAAGCCCGCATAGACGCCGACAACTCCTCTATCGGTACTTGCGACATCCGCTCCGACCAAAATGGTGCCCAGCGAATAGTCGAATGTGCCAAGGCCGTTACTTCCATCAACGTCCCCGCTCACATAGGCCGTGTCGATCCACCAGCGCCGATCAGAGCAGTCGATTGCGCCAGTCGGGCTCTGGGCCGTGTCGATGCCGCCTGATGCAACGGGTTGATCCTTGTTGCTGAAGCCGACCGCTTGATATTTGCGGCAGTCAGCGTGGCTCAGAACTGTGTTGGTTATCAGGTCTAATTGCTCAAGCCCAATGGTCAAGTTGGAGGAATAAGGTTCGGCGTGCACACGGTTAAACCCAGCCAGACCTGAATTGGTAAGTGTGTTTACGGCATTACCCAACGTTGACCCATTGGTCAGATTGGTTCCGGGTGACATGTTTGTGGTGTTGGCCACCGCGCCAGCCAGATTGCTGGCATTTGACGAATTGGTAACTGCTGGGTTCTGAGGTAAGCTTGAGACCGGTTGCGCCGTGAATGCTATATCAATCTGACCATCTGTGGTCGGCGTGTTGGCTATCGTCAAATTAGACAACGCAGGAAGAGATCCTCCTGCAACAAGCGTCGGTGAGTCTCCATCAAACCTGGAAGCCCGAAAAACAGTGTAATTGTTGCCAGCAGCATAATCTTGTGCAGTCAGACCAGGTTGGGCAGCCTCTACTTGAATTGTGGCGCGGTTAATTCCTGTAGCTGGCCCGCTGGATGACACCAAGTCAGCTTTCTGCCCGGCCATCGGATCGACTTCAGTTAAGAGCCGTGACCCAGTTTCAAAGGCGATTCCGCCACTGTTGTTGAGTGTACCAATTGAAAAGCCTGGCGAAAGCACCCCGCCGTTCTTAACTGTGAAGTTGAATGCGTTCACGGTTCCCGTTCCGGCCAGCGTGCCAAAGTTCTCAAAATTTACGGTGTTCAAACTGCTTGCCGCATCAAGCCGAACGGTTGTACCTGCGGCTATCGCCAGATCGCTGGTCGAAGAAATCGAACTATTCGTCAGCGTGAAGTCAGAAGCCTCTGCAATCCGGGTTTGGATAAAATACGCCCCGAAAACCACCTCGGTCGCTCCCATAACAGTCAGGTTGTCATAGGTTAACGGTCGGTCAGACTGGAAGTAGACTTCAGTGGGGTCGATATTCGCCCCGTTGAATGGAGCGAATGTCATTGACCTGCCGGAACCGATCGACGTTCCAATTAGGTTCACTCGGAGCTTCCCGTTGATGTTTGTCGCCAAGGCTTCTCGGGAAACAAAGTCTCCGCTGCCCGCCGCGACATCAACATTCAGAAGAGTTAAAACTGAAGCATTGCTTGGAACGGTATTTTGGCCGGGAACGTACAACTCAATTTCACCTGAGGACGTGATTGAGGAGTTTCCAATTGTTAGTCCTGTAATGGGCCCGTTTGGGATCGGAAGGCACGTGCGTTCCGTCGTTGAGATTGTTTGATTAACGCGAGTGCTTTCAGATCCAGAAGAGTACTCTATCCGAGGAGAACCCAATTCTACGCAGGCTTGCGAGCTTTGAGCTTGCGCGTCGTCCGTCACCAACACAAAAGCCAAGGCTCCCAGTGTTGAATTAATGAAAACTGAACGCTGAGCATGTTGTGCCGTCGGTGCCGAGCTCTTTGTTTCCATCACCTTTCTCCTCTTATTCCATCGGTGAGAGTACACCCAAATGTGATACACTGTGAGTCTTTTGGCGTGCTCGAAAAAAGTTGAACGATTGACTGCTTTGGGCTCGAAGCGGCCGTTCGCTGCAGTCTACTTCGACGCCCCCAACCGCCAGCACCAGCGACCAGTCTTCAGCACCCGGAACAGTTGTCGGCGGTTCTGTCAGCGCCGGTGGGCGGTTCTCTAGCGGTCAAAATGCCCCAGTAACCGCCCTAGTTTCTTCTGCTTCGTCAAAAAGCCGAGTCTAGTCATTGTACGGCAAGGATTTCTACCACCCCAGCCAGTTCATTCATACATGGAGCGACAGCAGGCGCTTGGAGCTAAACCCTCCGAGCAATGCCCCCGTTTATAAGTTAGGAGCTAACGAATTTTTCGTGTAGCGTCCGTGGTTCCGTGATCTTGAGAAGAGACAATTCAAACGCAGAAATATGGCATGGCGGCTACACTGCCGAAAAACCAATGGTCTTCTTTTAGGATCAAGCTTGTTTATCAAATTGCGCTAGGAATACGTTTTACCGAGCACCTAAAGCTCGATTTCATCTCCTGGTATTTTCATTTTTTGGTATAGTGCATGACTAAATTGAACGTTCTGACAATTGGCGCTGGCTTGCTGATTTGTTGTGGATTTATCTTTTCTAGAATCGCTGTACCGGTCTTGTTGGACGATGGCTTCATTGTTGACACACTGTTTTATGGAAATCTTGGCTGGCGTGGGTTCAACGGGCTGCACCCGGTTCTTGACTATCCTCATCATTATGGTGGAGGTTTCACTTCTTTCATTGTTTTGGCATTTAATTCTTTTGGACCGACTTTAAAAGCGATTGATTACACATACGTATTGCTGTTCCTTTTTGCATTTATTTTTGGATCAACTGTACTGCTTGGACGCGTCTCAATAGATAACGCCATTATTCTTCTCACTTGCTCAGCCGCTATTATTCTCGGTGTTAATTGCATCGAAGATGGCTTTATAGACATAATCAGCCACAGCTTTGCGTATAACCATATCGCAATCTGCTTGATGATGTTTCTAACTGTTTTTGTAGCAACAACCTCAAAATTAACGAAAATTCTTGAATTTTTGGTCAGCCTTTTCTGCGGCGGCGTTTTATTTTTTCTTATGATTATGAAAACACCTTTCTTACTGTTTTCGCTGTTCTATTTTCCAGCTTTATGGGTAAACAGAGGTAAGAAAGTTTCTTTTTATACTCTTCTGGGGTTTGTGTCGGCCATTTATCTCTTTGATCCCGCTTTGACGCGAACAATCGTGTCGACTGAATTGCTATTTTCCAATGACATTAGAAGTGCGGCAGGAGGAATACAGGGCCGCGTCCTGCACGGGATTTACATTGTTCTTGCGGCGTCCCCAATACTTCTTGTTTGCGCGTCAAAGTGTTTAACGCTCTATCGCAACGACCCCACTGGAACGTCAAATTTCATATTTGCACTATCCACATGCACCCTCGGATATTTGGCCGCCTGCCTCTTTATGAATGGTTATGCCTACTTGAAACTGATGCCGATATTGGTTGTGGTGTTGCTGCTTTTGTCGGAGCGTATTCGCGCGAGCAGCGCAGACACTTCCGCTTCGTCGGACCTAGTGGCCTTGGTTCTCGCAGCGCTGATCATTGCGCAAGGCGCGGTCGCTTCGATAAATTACGTCCGGATTTCTTCTGAACTGAAGGATTATTCCCTGATCGAGAAAGGTCCTGTCTCTATGTATGTGATGCCATATTTTTCGCCGGGAGAAAAAGCCGGGGATACGCGGGAGGAAAGACTTTCAAATGCATCAGAAGCTTTGGCCGCTCGGAGAAAGAACGGTGAACCAGAGCGCGGGGCTGATTCCTATGTTATTTTTGCGGACGGCATTCAATTGCTTCAGTCTGTGCCGGAAGTTCAATCTAAACGTATCGTGTCAACCGGTGGAGGATATGACTTCACACTCGCATTGGAAGCGCCACCTGTAGTCAGCTATCCTGTTTGGCCTTGGGACCGTGAAGGATCCGCTAATTTTCTGGATTTGGATGATGTAGACATCGTTTTGGAATCCTTGGACCCTTACAGAGCCAATGTGTTTTCGAGCGATGCGATGGCCAAACTTGAAGACGAGTTTGAACTATGCCGGACGTCCAAGTTCTTCAAAATGCATATCTCCAAAAACACCGGTGAAAACTTTTGTTAACCATTTTTTAGTGGATATTACCCAAACTCCAGGGTTTCGCCTTCGCAAACCACAAAAAAGGGTAACCATGCTCACGGTTTTACCGAGCGGCCATGCTCATCTCCAACCGAATGTGTGACTGCCATCGGCACTTCTGGCCTGATGCAGGTAGACCGCTCCAGATTTAACAACAAGCGCCTGCTGTCGTTCCATGTTCTGAAGGACTGGCTGGGGTGGTAGGAATCCTTGCCGTCCGATGATTGTTATAGGCTTTTCCAACCGGTGGCCGAAACTGGGGCGGTTCCGGGGGCATTTTGCGGAGCGAAGCGATGGCGGAATGAGGGCGAAGGACGAGTGAGTACGGGGCATTTGACCGCTAGATCGACCGCTACGGGACCGCTAGAGAACCGCCCACTGGCGCTGAGACGACCGCTGACGATCGTTTCCGGGTGCTGACGGAGGTCGCTGGTGCTTGCGGGTTGGGGGTGAGCGGATGTTCATGTCTAGTGCAGCGAAGGACTGGTGGGAGACCAATCTGTCTTATGCTGGGGAACAGCCGAATGTCCGCTTTTCTCCCAGGTGACCATCACGGCACGCGCCATTGCAATAACCTTAAGTCAGCGTGGAATAAACCTCGGCAACTCGCTGAAAGGTCCAAAAGCAGGCGATAGCCGCACATCCACCGGCCAAGCTCACTCGTAGGGACATCCACAAACTGGAGTTCACGCGCCGACACATTACCAAGGCAGGCCAGAGTACAAGAACAATTGCAACTTGGCCAAGCTCGACGCCAAGATTGAATGCAAGCAGGCTTTGCCAGATGTTTGGGGATGTAACCTGCAAAATCTTGTGCAACACAAAGCTAAACCCAAGCCCGTGCAAGAGACCAATCATCGTTGTCAGAAGCACCATCGTGATCTCAGAACGCGCGTTGTCCTTGAAACTCATAAACGCCGCTGCGGCTGCAAAAATGATAGAAAGCGCGATTCCGGTTTCAACGGCAGGAACAAACCAAGCGCCCGATGGCACAAACCCAAAAAACCCCAGCGACAGCGTTACGCTATGCCCAACGGTAAAGCCAGTCGCACGCAACAATAGTGCCCTGAGTGTCTGCGCTCCAATGACCAAACACACAACAAACAAAACATGATCCAACCCTTCGAGGATATGTCGTATACCTTCCCAGACAAAACTCAGGAATCCTCCATACCCCTCTTTCTGAACCACCAATGGTTCAGTCATCAGGCCCCGAGATCGGAATATCTGCGGTGTGTCCGACGCGTAGTCGAGAATGAGGTTGGCCGTTTGATCCTGATCCGGCAAGCCGGGGTCCAGCACGTTGGCAATGCTGTATGATTGGACCGGGCCGTCAGTGTCATAATGCAGGACGAGATCGACAATTGTGTCACCAACAAAAAGCGGTGGCAGAAGGGCCGTTTCGGTGTCCACGGCCTGTTGAGCTTCGGCCAAAGTTGCAAATCCGGGCTCACTTCCAACGCGATGCAAGCGAACGGACTTAACTGTTCCTCTTAGGCGCTGATTGTCGACCAACAGATGCAACCCACCTTCGGCGAATTGCCCCAGCCCATTGGGATCGTTCATGACAGCTTGCAAGTCGACAAAGTGGACCAACTGACCGTCGCTCATGGCATTGGTCGTGAATGGTGCAGCTTCCGGCAAGGCATCACCATTCTGATCACCGACCTTATCTGCAACCAGATAAGGCATGGGCGTACGGATGTAGACACGCAGACTGCCTTCGGAATGCTCGACATGCGAAATTCGAACGTTGAGGTTTAGTAAAAAATGCGCCGAGGCTGACAGCGTCAGTGACAAAAGCACTCCGACAAACAGAGCGCCGAAAGCAAAAACCTTTGGTCTTAAACGCTCATGCATTTGGATCTCGGGCCTCGATTACAGTTAATCCATCCAGCTTCCATTGCCCTGACTCAGGTATGACCTCGGCCAGCACCCGGAACGTAACGGCGCGTATATGGGCGTGTCCCCAATGACCGCCTTGTGCTTTCACTGTCCATTTGGTCAGGGCACTAAATCCTCCCGGCTTGAGGGTCGGGTTAATGCGCTCCAATTTCAGGTCGCTGATATCGGTAACTGTAGCAAGATTGCTTCCTGGCGTTCGGATCACGAGACCACGTTCCACCTCTGTTGCGATGTCGCCCAGAGACGCTGCCGTCACAATGTGGGCCAGCTCTGCCTTTCTTGCTGCCGGCGAAACTTCCAGAGTAACCGTGTTCAAGTTTTCGACCATCGAGCGCAGTATATCTTCCGCAACCTGTTGCTCAGGGGGCTCGGGCTTATTCCAGGGTAATTCCGGCAAATATCCCGAAAATACAAACGTTGCCGAAGCAGCGGCAACCATAGTCACGCAACTGGTACGCTTTGCGACTTTGCCTCTGGCTAGCAGGAGAAAACAGAGTGAGGCGGCACTGATAATCCCGGCGATCAAAGCCACGGCCGGGTTCTGCCGTTTCTGCTGTTCAACTGGAATCTGAGTAACAGATGCTCTTTGGTATTGGAGTAGGTGGTTCTGCCAGTGAAACTGGGGGTCCGCTGGTGTCACAGCTCCAAAGAACGGCCCGGCGATATCGTTTGAAATGGTCGCAACGCGGGAAATTTCCTCGTCAAACATATCCCATGTGACTGTCACCTGATCGGGAAGTTCTGCCGATGAGAAAGACAGGATGGCGCCGATAAATGCATTGTTCACGGACACTTCCTTTTCAGGCTCGACAACCTGAAAACCCTGCGATGTTAGCTCGAGGAGTTTTGCGGTTGCGTTTGACGGTTGCACTGATTTGCCGTCAATTGTCACCGGGTTACGTGAAGCCAGGAAGGACGCCGCCTGGTTTATGATCAAGGCGCTACGCTGTGGCGAAAGCGTTTGTCCCACTTCCGTGGTTTCACCAATCCAAGGCGCCAGTTCACGCAAACGGATCAACGTCTCATGCCGAACCTCACGAGGTTCGATGTAGAGAAAGGTGGATGTCCCGCCCTGAGCTTTTCGATTCAGGCTTTCAGCAGAAAAGCGGCTATCCCACGGATCAGGCCAGTGAATCTTTAACTCTGCTGGCTTTGACAAGAAGCTGAAATCCGTGACCGGAACCTTACGGTCAAAAACCTGCATCCCGATAGTCGCAAGTGGTTCACCATCCCGCGATGGCGGCACTATGGTCAGCTCCTTGGGAACTAAGTTTTGAAACGGAAAGAACACTTCCGTGAATAATACGCGCGGATCTTTTGGCGGGCTGGGAACAACTTGCCCCGAGAATGGATCGCGCTGACCTGCAAGCGGCGAGGCCCGGTCTATGCGCGTTCGGTATTCCACCTTTCTGATATCAGCGTTTAGGGCCCGTTCGTCGCCTGCAACAATCGAAAGCGCCCGGCTTTCGGCTTGCGCATAACCTTGATTGGTATCTTGTTCAGCCTCCGGCTCACCCTCGACGAAATCCGATGACCAACCGATTGGCAACATATCCGCAAAGAACGGAATATCTTCGACATAAATCTCAAGGTCGATGTAAACCCCATCATCTTTGACATGAAGGACAGCAATATTGGGTGCGACTTCCGAACCGTTTGTCAGAACGACATCCGCCGAAACGGCCTGTGCACCTGAGGCCATCAGGCCCAGCATCAGGAATAGTCGGTACAGGTACTGCCAAATCGGAATTTTGTTCACCCTGAAGGTTAATTATCCGGCATTGGCGGTGGGGTGTAACCCTCCCATTTTCCCGCATTGACTTTGTCAGACGGCTCTTTTTCTTTTGAACGCGGGGCATTGATGTACTCGTCGCTCACAGCGGGTGGCAACGCATAGTCATCAACACTCGCTTCCCGAACAACGATCTGGTCCTTGGTCACGTTGATCACCTGTAGATCTCGTGCGAGCGTCAGAGGCCCATCGTAAGTCGAACGGACGCCTTCCATAATCGCCTGATAATTTTCTGGTGAAAGAACAGAGTGATATCCGAGGGCCATACGCGGCTCGACCGCAGACATGACTTTGCCAAAGGCCGCAGGTTCGGTATGAACGCGCGTAGCTACATAGGTAGCCTGTTTCATGTCCCACCCGAAATACGGGGCCAAAGCATCAGGTGGAAGAAACGCCTCGTGAGAAGCGATGTCCGCCCCTTTGGCATATTCTACATACCATTTGTTTGGGTAAGTATCTCCGCCAAAGACGTATTTCAGTCCATTCCATTCCAGAGAATAACTTACCGAGCCATCTAAGCTGTGGATCGCAGGCCAAGACCGGATCGTGACGTCGTTCTCCTGATAAACGATCTCGTTTTCCTGCATGTAATCGAATTCAGTGACTTCAAGCTTGGCGCCGTCATCGGGCAGTGCGCCCGTTCGCGTGGCCAAGTCCCAGGCGTAAGCTTTGGACATGCCATCAACATAGGCTTTAGTGCCCAGTTCATCTTCTGATCCGGACGGGCCGAAGATGCGGAGCGGGGTATATCTGCCTGAAAGCCACCCCCCAACGTGGAGGCCCATGAAATCTCCAACGTGGTCAACATGCAAATGGCTGAAGAAGACCTTGTCGATCTTCGCAAAGTCCGGTCGCAGCGAGAACAGGTTTCCCGTTGCGCCAGTTCCTACGTCAAAAAGAAAAACGTCCCCATTCCCAAGTTCCACATAAAACGAAATCGAGACGGCTGCCTTGGTTTGGTTTGGCATACCCGTCCCCAATGCCGTGATACGCATTTCATCCGTGCCAAGGATTTCAGTGTTGGGAAAGTATGACGCTGGATAAACACCATTTTCTATTGCAGAAGCAGTTCGACCAGTCGGCAGAGCATTTTGCGCTGAAGCGGTGCCAGCCAACGACAAACCCAAAGCCAATAGTGCGCCAGTCGTGGAATTCATAATGCTTTTCATTGATCCCCCCATTTCTGCATGGCGTTTCTGAGAGCACGATGTCGTGAACTCCCAGTTGCCCATAGACTCCTCTACGGTATGACCATAGACTACTCTATGTCAAATAATGAATGCTATAATCTGAATGTCAGAAACTGCCACCCGAGCCTCACCCAAAAACGCCGCGACCAAGGAAGACTGGATATTGCTGGCCTACAAAGTCCTCAACGAGGGTGGCGTTTCCGCGATAAAAGTCGTGCCAATGGCAAAGCGACTGAACCTGACAAGCGGTAGCTTTTACTGGCATTTCAAGAACGTCCGTGAGCTTTTGGATGAGGTTCTCAGATATTGGGAGCAGGAACTGACTGACAAAGTGATCGCACAGGCAAAGACATTTGGCGGTCCCCCGGAAGACCGCATTCTTCTTCTTATGAAAAAGGTCATAGAAGAGGACGCCGCCTTGCCGGATCACGCTGTCTCAGTGTGGGCGAACACCGATAAAAAAGTGCGAGAAGCGTATCAAAGAACCATCGGTAAGCGCTTCCAGTTCGCTGCCTGGATGTTTGAACAGGCCGGGTTTTCGAAAGAAGAAGCAAAAGCGCGTGGAAGATTGATGGTGACTTCGCTAATGGGAGACTCTTCGACCGGTCTGAAAGCGCAAGGCGATTGGGGAAAGGTTATAGAGCGGGAACATGCAATTCTTGTAGGAAAGAAGAAGACAGAAAAAGAAAGTTGCCCGGCATTGTAAGCTTGCTCGAAACGGACAGACAATTTTTAATTGCCCTGTAGAAACAGCTCACGCAACAATGCCAGAAGCCGACGTTCAGTCTGTGACAATCAAGGTCCGCTTCGTCCGCAAAGCGGTCATTCAGCCAGCCTTCAACCAACGTCCACTTCAACGAAAAGAAAACAAAGTGAGCACCCCGGCAACCCGCTATGGGCCGCCGAGGGTTATGTCTACGAGGGTGGTCTACGGTTAACGACATAGTCAGCCAACCACTGCCAGTAGGCTTCAGCGTCTCGGAACCCCTGAGCGCGAGCAGCCAGATCTTCCGCTACCTGACGGGTGCAACCACCATCGTATTCAGCGATAGCAGCGCGTTCCTCGAACGCATCAATGTCCGGGAAACTCATACCGGAAGCCGTATCTGATCGACGATCGACCGCCGTTGCTCGTCACTAATGCCCGCCGAGTAGATGCCGCAGGTGATCCCGTTCTCCGACCGTGCCGATTGGTGACCAACCAGAGAAGC
This sequence comes from Ruegeria sp. HKCCA5491, assembly GCF_013034565.1. NCBI lineage: Bacteria > Pseudomonadati > Pseudomonadota > Alphaproteobacteria > Rhodobacterales > Roseobacteraceae > Ruegeria > Ruegeria sp. HKCCA5491. The sequence goes on along the minus strand of NZ_WQGG01000014.1, from coordinate 879 downwards.
AGTGAAGTGCTCAGGGACACCAGTTCGTTCGCACTGGGTGATGAACCACTTGCGAGTCGAATGAAACACCAGTCCCGGTCGCTCCAAGTCTAGCCGCCGTCGTAGCCGCGCGAACCCCTTGGTGACATGCGCCACGGTAAGGTCAGGGAACAGAGGACCAGATGAAGGTAACTGCCGGAAGGTCTCATCCAGCACTGGGTGAACCGGAACCAGTCTTTCCGCCGCGTCGGTCTTCAGCAGTCTCAGTTCGTTGGGCTGAACATGAACGAAGCACCCGAGGTTGCCCTTGGCCACGAGGTCTTCCCGGAGTAACCCGACCGCTTCCCCCGCTCGCATCCCTGTCAATAGGCAGGTCAGCAGAACTGGATGTAACTCCCGGTCTTTGGCTCCCAGCAATCGCACTACTTCATCGTCAGTCGGTACGGCATAAGGTTGAGGGCGCACCTTGCGATCGAAGAGAACGGTTCGGAAGGGGTTCTGTTCCAGATGCCCCTCATAGACCACCCAGTCGAGGAAGTGGTTGACCTGAGACCAGATACGCCGCTGGGTTCTGGCTGTAATAGTCACCGACCCCCGAGACGAGTACGCGACCAGTTGGTCCAGGGTCAGCCCACGGGTTCGCTCTGACTTGCCGATCATTGGAGACAGTTGGGCTATTGCGGACAGAAACTCTCTTCCATCTGCTCTGGATAAACTGCAAACCGACTGGTCACCATATCGACTGGTGAATAACCCGACAGAGTATCGGACCGATTTGAACCCGCTGGGTCTTAGCTCATTACTGCGCTTGTTAAGATAAGCACGGCTCAGGTCTCGAACCGGCACCCTTACCGGTGCAGTTGGTCTGGCGAAGCTGGACCGCTCCAGATTGCATCCAGA